>NZ_JBHWZO010000144.1:0-15861 GCF_042728455.1 Promicromonospora sp. NPDC060204 | reverse complement strand
GATGTGTCGTGCGCGGGTCAGCTGCCCGTCGTCGGCTCCGGCTCGGTGGCCTGGAGCTGCCAAACGTCGACCTGGGTGAAGCGGGTCTGGCCGCCTTCCGAGTACAGCTTCAGGCCGGTGCTCGCCGCCGCGCCGTCGCTTCCGCGGCTCGTCGGGTAGATCCGGTTCGAGAACGCCGCGGCGTCGTTGACGAACACGTCGATCACCGAGTGGTCGATGAAGACGTGGAACTTCTCGGGCTTGCCGAAGGCGGCCTCGTCGTACGCGCCGCGCAGCAGCACGGCCTCCTCGTTCTGGAAGTTGCGGCTGGAGCGGGACTTGTCGATGACGATGTCGCCGCCGTCGTAGTAGATCCGGGTGATCTCCGCGCCGTCCGGCGAAGCGGCGATGGACAGGCCGTACCGTGTGCCGGTCGTCGCAGGGTCGACTTGGGCGACGATCTCCACCTGGTTGCCGGACGCGGCGAGGCTTCGCTCCCCCGTCACCACGACGTCGGACTCGGTCTGCGGTGAGCCCGCCCGCAGCGTCGTGAGCTGTGCGAGGGCCCGCTGGCCGAGGGTCTGGCCGTCGTCGAGCAGGCGCCACTCCCGGGGCGCGCTGAACGTGTGCGCCCAGCCGAGGTCGAGCTGCATCTGCGAGCTGGACCGCTCGTCCACGATGCCGATCGCCACGGGGTTCCCGTCCGGGCCGCGCGCCACGGTCGGCGACAGATGGCCGTGGATCACGTCCAGGGGCTTGGGTCGCGCGTAGTCCGGGGTGAACTGGCTGCCGTTCCACGTCCCGGTCCAGTAGACCGACCGCGTGTACGGCTCGGCGAGCTTGGACACGGACCTGCCGATCGGGCTGACGACCAGGACGTACTTGTCCCACCCGGCGTGGACGCCGATCTTCTCGAAGACTGGCATCTCCCAGATCGCGGAGTCGATGTCCATCGACGCGAACGGGATCGTGGAGAACGGGCTGCCCGCCCGGGTCCACTGCCCCTGGATGGCCTGGGTCGTGTAGTGCTCCAGCGCACCGCCGGCGTCGGTCGCGGCGCCGATGATCATGTGCCAGGTCCCGCCCTCCTGCCAGAGGTAGGGGTCGCGGAAGTCGGCGACGTGCGCCGGGGCGTTCTTGTCGATGACCCCGGCGTTCGCCTTGGTCCAGCTCACCAGGTCGGGGTCGGTGCTGGAGGCGCGCGCGATGCCCGGGTCGAAGGGGCCGCCGAAGTTCACCGTGGTGAAGAACGCGTGCGCGGTGCCGTTCACCGACACTACGTCACCGGACCAGATCCCCTTGGATCCCTGTGCCGTAAGGCCGTCCCCGGCGATCGCCCCCAGGCTCGCCTCGCGGTCGTTCGGTTCCGGGCGCAGGGCGTCGGGCAGGTTCGTCCAGTGCACCAGGTCCGTGCTGGTCATGTGGCCCCAGTGCATCTGCCACTTGAACGGGCCGTTCGGTGTGCGCTGGTAGAACATGTGGTACTTGCAGTCGTGCTTGACCAGGCCGTGCGGCTCGTTGGTCCAGTTGGCGGGCGGCATCGCGTGGTACCGCGGCCGGAGGATGTCGTCCGCGAACCGCAGGCCGGTCACCTGCAGGGCGACGTCGTGCGCGGGGCTGGCGCCGGCGATCCCGGCGGTGTACTCGGCCGTGAACGTCTCGGCGCCGCGGGCGACGTCGTAGATCCGCGTGTCGTCGTAGGCCGCGTTGAGCGCGTTGATGAGGAACACACCGGTCGTGACGTCCTCGCTGGCCTTGCCGACCACCAGCGGCGCGGCGGCGGCCTGCTCGAACCGTGTCCCGGCCGGGGTGGCGACCCGGGCCGCCTTCGGGCCGGCGGCGTCGTCCAGGTGCAGCCGCAGCTCTCCGGCGTCGCCGTCGACGACGGCGGCGATGTGCACCCACTCGTACAGCGGGAACAGCCACGGTGCCTTGACCGTGTGCCACTGCCCGCCGACGTGGGCAGTGAACCACCATTCGCCGTAGGTGTTGATGGCGATGTCGAAGCCCGCGTCGGCGGACCGCTGGTAGATGATCGACGACGGGGTCAGCCCGTCGTACGGCTGCTCGCTGTCCGACGGGTAGCTCTCGAGCACGATCCACGTCTGCACCGTCATCTGTGAGGTGAGCGGCGTGGTGAACTGCCCAGTCGCCCAGGTCGAGAAGCCGTCGGTGCGGAACGCGTTGCCGTGCACACCCGGCACGCGCTCGGCCGGGTTGTTGGAGACGTGGACGTTGAACGTGCCCTGGCTGACCTCGTCGAGGATAGTGGCCGAACCGTTGGGCTGGTCGTAGGACAGGCGCAGGACCGGGTCGCCGGTCGCAGCCGCCGCCGGGCGGAAGAGCGCGCCCGTCGCGATGACCGCCGCGGAGACCGCGGCGCCCTGCAGGAAGGTCCGCCGGCCGAGCCGGGGCAGGTGGTGTGTCGGTCGTGTGTCCTGGTGCTCCGTCATTGGAACTACCTCTCGTGTCGCGATGATGGGGTGGTCGTGCCGGGGTGCTGACATCCCGCGTGACCTAGGCGTTCTGGCGCGCGGCGCCGCTGGGGTCGCCCGCGCAGCGGCTGCTCGACGTTCCCGCGGGCGCCGACCAGGCCGCGGTGTCGATGACGGGGGCGTCGGCGTAGGCGTCGGCGGCGGCGGGCAGCGTCCTGACGTCGTCGACGTTGAGGTGCCCGGTCGGCGAGCCGTCGACGAGGCGGAGCCGAACCGTCTCCCCGACGTGGGCCGCGAGGTCGAGGACGGCTTCCTGATAGGTCTCGCGCGAGGTGCCGACGCCGACGCGGGCGAGCTCCTGACCGTCGGCGACCGATTCCGCCGCGACGTAGACCTCGGGATCGTCGGTTCCGCCGAGCAGGAGCCGGATCTCGCCGCTGCCTCCGACGACGAACCGGGGTGAGGTCAGCGTGCCCGTCAGGCAGTCGCCCTGGCCGCCGCCCCACAGGTGGTACGTCCCCTGCGCGCCGAACGGTTCGCCGGCCGCGGTCTGGGTCGCCGAGCTGACGGTCGCCTCGGAGAACGCTTCGCCGTCCGCGGTCCAGCCCTGCAGGCTGCCGGCCTCGAAGCCCGCGTTGTCGAACTCATGGCCCACGACGTCGCCGGCCATGTCGAAAGCGTCGACGTTGATGTGCCCCCATCCGCCCGTGGCGTCGTCCACGATCCGGAAGTAGAGCTCCTCACCCACGTGGTCGGCCGCGTTCCACCGCACCGGGCTGTACGCCTCGGAGTCGGCGAACGCGCTGTTCGTGGCCCGCATCAGCTCGGTGCCGTCCGATGCGCGGTGCAGGGCCACGTAGAGGTTCTCGAGGTCGTTGCCACCGCCGATCAGGAAGCTGATCTCACCGGTGCCCCCGAGGCTGAAGGTCGACGACGTGAGGGTGCCGGTCTTGTCGTCGGACCCGTTGCTCGCGCCCCACAGGTGGTACGTCCCGTCGTGCCCGAACGGGCCGCCCCATCCCCACTCGGTCCGGTCGGTGACCTGCGCGGCGGTGAACGCCTGCCCGGTCGCGGTCCAGCCGGTCAGGTCACCGGTCTCGAAGCCGGGGTTGGCGATCTGGGCGATCGAACGCTCCGTGTAGGTACGCATGTCGTCGAGGTTGATGTGCCCCCACCCGCCGGAGGCCGTGTCGACGACCTCGAGGTAGAGCTCCTCACCGAGGTGGTCGGACGCGTCCCACACGACCCGGCTCAGGACCTCGGAGTCGGCGAAGGCGGTGTTCGTGGCGCGCATCAGCTCGGCGTCGTCGGACGCGCGGTGCAGCGCGACGTAAAGGTTCTCGGGGTCATTGCTCCCACCGATCAGGAAGCTGATCTCGCCGGTGCCGTCGAGGGTGAACACCGACGAGCGCATCCTCCCGGTCGGTGTATCGCCACCGGCAGTGGCCGCGCCCCAGAGGTGGTGGACTCCGTCCGGGTTGAAGCAGCAGCCCCAACCCCACCCGGTCGCGTCAGAGACGGTGGCGTCGGTGAATGCCTGGCCTTCGATGACGTCCCATCCGGTCAGGTCGCCGGTCTCGAAGCTGGGGTTGTCGATGGTGACCGGAGTAGCGGCTTCCCCGGGCTGCGCCGCGGACAGCGCCCCGGCCAGTGCGAGTGCCACGGCCAGTGCCGCCGCGGACAGCGCGCGCGGGCGCGCGGATGAGAGGATTCTCATTGCATCTCCTTTGATGTCTGTCATGAGAGGGATGTAAGACCCGGCGGCCGGCCCGGCATGGCCGGCCGCCGGTATGTCACGCGAGGTGGTCGAAGCGACCGTCGCTCACGTGGAGTCGCCCGTCGGGCGCCCACCCGACGGGCAGCGGGTCGGACAGCGCGCCGACGAAGGCCCCGCTGTCGTCGACGTGGTGGAACGCGAAGAGCCACCAGGCCCCGTCGCGGTCCTGGACGAGCCGGCCGGCGTAGAGGCTCTCGTCGGTGAGCTGGAACGCCTTCTCGACGTCGTAGGGGCCGGTCGCGGAGTCGACGGGAACCGCCCAGACCCCGCCGCGCTCACCGGTGCGCTTCCGGTCCTCGCTCAGCTCGCCGTGCAGGCAGCTGAAGACGAGCACCGTGCGCCCGTCGATGGTGGCGATCTGGGGTACCTCGAGCTGCCCGAAACCGGCACCCGGGTTGGACAGCGGTGCACGCACGGTCCAGCTCCGCAGGTCCGGGGACGTGGCGTGCCCGATGACGCCGCGGCCGTCCGCCTCACCGTGGTTGGCGCGCGCGGTGACGAGCATGTGCCAGCCGTCGCCGTCGGGGTCGGCGAAGACCCACGGGTCGCGCCATGCCTCGTCGAACCACGTCGCGCCGTCGTACTTCTCGTACCAGGTCGCGTCCGCCTCGACCAGCGCTTCGGTAGAGGCCTTCGCCCACGTGTACAGGTCGTTGGACGCCGCGACACCCACGCGCTGCACGAGGCCGCCGTCGGCGCGGGACGTTCCGGTGTAGAACATGCGCCAGGTGCCGTCCGGTGCGCGCACGACGGACCCGGTCCACGTCGTGTAGTCGTCGAAGGCCGGGGACTCCGATGCGATCAGGGCGTCGGAGACCTCTCGCCAGCTGCGCAGGTCGTCGGAGACCGCGTGGCCGACCGTGACGTTGAAGTGGCGCCGGTTCGGGTCGCCCAGCGCCCGCGAGGCCTTGAGGTAGAAGACGTGGTACTCGTACCCGTCGTCGACGAACCACATGTCCCAGGTCCATACGTCAGAAAGAATGTAAGGCATCAGCCCTTGACCCCCGAAGATGCAATGGAATTGATAAACGATCGCTGGAACGCCAGGAACAGCGCGACCACCGGAATTGTGATCAGCGACGAATAGGCCATCACCTGGCCCCACGAGATATTCATCTGGAAGAAGTACTGCAGTCCGATCATCACCGGACGCAGCTCCTCGCTCTGGACCACCATGAGCGGCCACAGGTAGGAGTTCCATGCGGGAAGGAACGTCAGGATCGCGACGGTCGCGATCGCCGGGCCGGACAGCGGCATGACGACCTTTCGGTAGATGGCGAACCAGCCCGCGCCATCCATGCGCGCCGCCTCGTCCAGCTCGCGTGGAATCGAGTCGAAGTACTGGTAGAAGAGGTAGACGGAGAACGCGTTCGCGATGAACGGGATGATCTGCACCTGGTAGGTGTCCAGCCAGCCCTGCTTGAACGCCAGGGAGAACCCGTCGGCCTCCAGGGAGGGAAGCTTGTTGACCCACCACAGCAGCGGCAGCGCAAGCGTCTCGAAAGGGACGATGAGGGTGGCCAGGATGAGGCTCAGGACGACACCTCGCCCGCGCCACCGGAGCCGCGCCAGGGCGAACGCGGCCATGCTGTTGACCAGGATGCCCAGCGCTACGGTCACGCCCGAGATGACGATCGAGTTCATGATGAACTGGCCGAACGGGACGCGGTCGAACACGCCGATGTAGTTGTCCAGGGACACGTCACCGACAGGCAGGAACGCCCGCCACGAGCCGAGGTCGGCGAAGATCTGCAGGTCAGGTTTGAGCGAAGAGACCAGCATGAAGAGGATCGGGAACGCGAAGAACACGACCAGCACCGACCGCAGGACGGTGACGAGGACCGAGCGTCGTCGTGTTCCGTTCGTCCTTCCTCGGCGCACAGGAGTGGTGGTCGCCGGTGTGGTGGACAGGGCGGACATGGTCATCCCTTCTCGCGGGTCAGGAACCGCTGGATCAGGGACACGGCGAGGACCATCGCGAAGAACATGAGCGAGATCGCGGAGGCGTACCCGGTCTGCAGCTGCTGGTAGCCGCTGCGCACCGCCTGGTAGACGACGGTCGTGGTGCTGTCCAGGGGCCCGCCCTGGGTCATGACGTTGATCTGCGTGAACAACGAGAACGCGGCGATCGTGATGGTCACGAGGATGAACGTCCGAGTCTGCAGCAGGCCCGGCCAGGTGACGTAGCGGAACTGGTGCCAGGTACCTGCGCCGTCGAGCTCAGAGGCCTCGTACAGCTCGGCGGGGATGGTCTGCAGGCCCGAGAGCCAGATGATCATCGTGAAGCCGACCCCCTGCCACACGGACATGAGCATGATCGCCGGCATCGCCCAGGTCGGGTCGTTCAGCCAGTCGACGCCGGTGAAGCCGCCGAACGTGACCGCCTCCAGGAATCGGTTGATCAAGCCGTCCGCTTGGTACATGAAGCGCCAGAGCAGGGAGACCACGACCATCGAGGTGACCACGGGCAGGAAGTAGATGGTCCGGAAGAACTGGGTGCCGCGGACCTTCGCGTTCACCAGGACCGCCAGGACCAGGGCGAGCCCGGCCTGGACCGGGACCACCACCACGGCGAAGTAGAACGTGTTGCGCACCGAGGCCCAGAAGACGGGATCGGTCAGCAGCAGCGCGAAGTTGTCCAGCCCGATGAACTCCGGCGGACGAGGTGAGATCAGCCGCGCATTGGTGAACGCAAGGGCGAACGCCAGGACGATCGGCACGATCAGGAACAGCAGGAACAGGGCGAGCGCCGGACTGATCATCCAGACGGCGGTCCTGGCCTCTCCCCGTCGACCGCGCGGACGGAGGGAGGGGGTGACCAAGGCCGCCGGTGAGGAAGCCGGTGGCGAGCTCTGGTGGGTTATGGCCATGAGGTGAGTTCCTTCGAGCGGGGCGAGCGGCTGCGGGCACGACGAGGCGGACCCGCAGCCGCTTGCCTTGGGGGTGGTCCTGACGGGTCAGGTCAGGAGGTGTACCCGCCGTTCTGCTGGATGTCGCGGTCGATGTCGGCGACCGCCTTGTCGAGGATCGACTGGGGGTCTCCGCCGGCGAGGATGTCGCTGGTCGCCTTCTGGAAGACCGAGGAGATGAACGGGTAGGCAGGCGTCTCGGGGCGGACGACGGCGAACTGGTCGGCCATCTCGAGGTAGATCCGGTTCTCCCCGCCCTCGGCATAGGCCGGGATCTCCGTGGCGGCGTCGAGGGTGGCGGGGATCAGCCCGACGGCGTTGCCGTACTGAACGAAGTACTTGGTGTCGTGTGCGAACTCCAGGTACTCCCGAGCCCCGTCGGCCTCCTCGCAGCCTTCGGCCAGCGCCCACTGCCACGAGCCGGCGCCGATCTTCGGGCCGGTGCCCAGGTCCGGCGGCGGCAGGACCACGGCGTCGTCGAACGCGTCCTTGACCGTGGTGTCGGCCCAGTTCCCGGTGAAGAGCAAGCCGCTCTTGCCGTTGACGAAGTCGGCGGTCGAGTCCTCACCGGAGGTCTGGGCCATGTAACCGTCATCGACCAGGCCACGGAACCACTGCGCCCATTCGAGAGCTTCGGGCCCGTTGAGCGCCCCCTCGGCGCTCTGGAAGTCCGACCGGTCGATCAGGTCGCCACCGAAGCTCTGGAGCTGCGGGGAGTAGCCGTAGGAGATCCACTCCCCCGTGCCTCCGGTACCCATGTCCAGGGCATAGTCGTACTGCTTGAGGCCGTCGATCTTGGCCAGGGCGTCCATGAACTCGTCCTTGGTCCACGGCTCCTCAAGGGTCGGCACGCGGACGCCGGCATCGTCGAGAATCGACTGACGGCTGTACATGGCCAGAGCCACGTCGAAGTACCCGTAGGCGTACACCTCGCCGTCGACCCTGCCCAGGGTGCCCTCCAGCTGGCCCTCGAACGCGTCCTCGGGCAGGCCCATCGGCTGGATGTAGCCGGCCCAGGCCCAGTTGGCGACGTTCGGACCGTCGACGTCGACGATGCACGGCAGGTTGTTGGACGAGGCGGCGGCCACGACGGCGTCGTTGTACGCGTCCTGCGGGAAGTCCTGGACCTCGGCGACGTACTGGTCCTGGCTGGCGTTGAAGTCCTCGACGATTCCGTTGACGACGTCCAGCTCGGCGTCGTTGCCACCGGCGTGGGTCCACAGGCTGATCGTTGCGGGTCCGTCGGTGTTTCCACCGGTCCCCGAGCTGCACGCGGCTAGGCCCGCGACAGTCAGAACGGATAGGCTTGCCGCGACGATGCGGCGGTTTCTGCGAGACAAGGTGCCCTCCAGGTCACTTGTTCATGTGGATCGTTGGTGCTGCACCGTCAGATCCGGCGTTGGCCCGCCGGTCTGAAGGTTCGCGCCGCTCCCCTGGGTCCTGAGCCCAGGGGGGTGGCGCAACCGAGTCCCGGTGGATCACCGGACCTCGAAGTCGTGCGGTCGGTGCAGGCTTCGTCACCTGCGGACCGGCTTCGATACGGTCGAAGAGCTGTTCGGCTGCCCACACGCCCATGTCGTAGTGCGGCAGCTCGATCGTGGTCAGTCCTGGGAAGATGCCGTCTGCGACGAACTCCTGGTTGTCGAAGCCCACGATGGACAGGTCCTGCGGGATGCGAAGCCCCAGCTCTGTCGCTGCGCGGTAGGCGCCCATCGCGAGGCGGTCGTTGAAGCAAAAGATCGCGGTGGGGCGATGCTCGCCGTGCAGCAGTTGCCGAGCCGCCTCGTAGCCGCCGGCGGGATCGGTCTCCGCCGTGACGATCTGCAGGTCGTCAGCACCGAGCCCGGCCTGCGCAGCACGCCGGCGAAAGCCCTCCTCGCGGCCGAACGCCGCGGGGATCTCGTCGATGTCATTGATGAACGCCAGCCGGCGGTGCCCGGCGGCGAGCAGGACCTCGGCGGCGTCTTGGCCGCCGGCGACCTCGTCCGGCACGACCCAGGGCACTCCTGGCGCGGTGCACGAGGCGTTGATCAGGACGGTGGGCACGGAGGCAAGCTGGGGCGGCAGCTCCACGGTCCGGTGGTACATCGCGGCGTAGAGGATCCCGTCGACCTGACGACGCAGCAGCTCCTCGATCTCGCGGTGCTCGACCTCGCGCTGGTAGCCGGTCGAGACCACGAAGACGACGGCGTCCCTCGACAGCGCGACGTCCTGAGCACCCAGGATCATCTTTCCTGCGAACGGGGTCGTCGCGATCTCGTCGCCGACCAGGCCGATCGTGTTCGATCTCTGGGTACGCAGGCTCTGCGCCAGCATGTTGGGCGCGTAGCCCAGGCGTGCGGCCGCGTCCTTCACGCGCGCTCGTGTGTCGGGGTGGACCCGCTTGCCCGGCACGTCGTTCAGGACGTGGGACACGGTGGTGATCGACACGCCTGCCTCAGCGGCGACCTGCTTGATCGTGACTCGTCGTTGCGCCATCGTTTGCCCAATCGTTTTGCGGCTTCAAACACTGCCCGCCCGAGTCGTACTCGTCAAGTCCCGCCGTCGCCCAGACGGGATCGTTACGGATCCGTGACGGGCTCACCGTCCGGGGCCGGCAGATGACGCATGGCGAGAGAACGGCGCGTGCGACGCGTTCGCGGCCGCACGCTGAAAGGGGCCAACGCGCAGGTGAAACACTTCCCCCTAGGCACAGGACGAATCGCGCCGGAAGACCGACAGGTAGTGTGGGCGGTCGGATTCAGAAGGGAGCATCGTGCGCAAGGTGACGGTCTACGACGTGGCAGAGCTCGCAGGGGTCTCCATCGCCACCGTCTCGTTCGCCTTCACCCGGCCGGACAAGGTCAAGGCGCAGACGCTCCGGAGCGTCATGGAGGCCGCGGACCAGCTCGGCTACGTACCCAGCGGGAGCGCACGAGGCCTGGCACGCGGCCGGACCGGCGCGATCGGCATCTACTCCTTCGACTACCTGCTCGACCCCGACGACGACAAGCCGGCCACCGACACGGAGACGCCTGTGCCTGACGGGCGGCTGTTCCCGCTCTACGCCGACGAGGTGCAACGGGGCGTGCAGATCGAGTGCCGGCGCCGCGGCTACGCACTGATGCTCGGTGGCAACCGGGCCTCCGAACATCTCCCCCACGTGATCGAGGTCGCGGGACGCGTCGACGGACTCATCGCGTTCGCCGGTGCGCTGACGGACAGCGCGCGCCGTCAGGTGACAGCGCGCATCCCGGTCGTCGAGCTCGGAGGCCTCGAGCTCGACGGCGCGCGCACCGTCCTCGTCGACAACGAGAGCGGCATGTGCGATCTCACCCTCCACCTCGTCGAGCAGCACCACTACCGACGCTTCGCCTACGTGGGCGAGCTCGGGACCGAGGAGTTCAAGGCGCGACGGCGTGGCTTCGAGCGCGCCCTGCGTTCCCAGGGCATCACGGCACCAGAGATCGTCCCCGCCCACGCGGGCGACGACGCGTCCACGCTGCGCGCCGTCGCGGAGATCCTCGCGCGGCCCGAGCGGCCAGAGGCCATCGTCTGCGACACCGACCAGTCCGCGCTCGCCGCGATCGTGGCGCTGCGGGCGGCGGGGCTTCGCGTGCCGAACGACGTCGCCGTGACCGGTTTCGACGGCATCCTCGCCGGCCGGATCGCCGCTCCGGTGCTGACCACCGTCCGCCAGCCGATGGAGCAGATCGGGCGTGCCGCCGTCGAGATCCTCTCGCGGACGCTCGACGGGCAGGACGCCGTTGCCCCGGCGTCCCTACTGACCTGCGAAGTCTTCGTCGGAAGCAGCTGCGGCACGCACTGACGTCACCCACGGGTGTCACATCTGCCTCTTGCGCTGAAAAATCTAAGCGCTTAGATTCTGTCTGACGGCCCGCCCGCAAAGCCGCGAGCGCGCGTCACCCCGCACGCACCGATGAAGGAACAACGATGATCCGACACAGACTTCTGGCCGCGTTCGCCGTCGCGACCGCCTCTGCCCTGCTGGTCTCAGGCTGCGGACGAGCCGAGAGCCCGGGACAAACCGGCGGCGGCGCCGCCGAGCTGAGCGACGGCCCCGCGACCGGCACCGTCACCATCTGGGCCCAGGGCACCGAGGGCGAGGCGCTCCAAGACTTCGTCAAGCCGTTCGAGGAGGCCAACCCCGACGTCCAGGTCGAGGTCACGGCCGTGCCGTGGGATTCGGCGCAGAACAAGTACCAGACGGCGATCGCCGGCGGCACGACGCCTGACATCGGGATGCTCGGCAGTGACTGGATGCCTGGGTTCCGGTCGGCGCTGACGCCCGTGCCCGAGAGCATCGACACGTCCGACGTCTTCCCCTTCGCGCTCGAGTCCACCGAGTTCGACGGCGCTTCCTACGCCGTGCCGTGGTACGTGGAGACCCGGGTCATCTTCTACCGGACCGACCTGCTGAAGGAGGCGGGGTTCGACGAGTTTCCCACGGACTGGGCCGGCCTGAAGGAGCTGGCCACGGCCTACCAGGACGAGACCGGTGCCGAGTTCGGCATCTCGCTGCCGTCCGGGGGGTGGAACACGTTCCTCAGCAACCTTCCGTTCGCGTGGTCGAACGGCGCCGAGGTCATCAACGAGGACCAGACCGAGTGGACGCTCGACAGCCCGCAGATGGTCGACTCGCTCACGTACCTGAACTCGTTCTTCGAGGAGGGGCTCGCGGACAAGAGCCCCGACACCGAGTCCGGGTCCGCCTCGGCCGACCTGGTCAGCGGCGACGTTCCGATGTTCCTCAGCGGCCCCTGGGACATCCCCGGCCTCGAACTGGCCGGCGGTGACGGGTTCGAGGACAAGTTCAGCGTGGCAACGATCCCGGCCGGCCCGGACGGTACCTCGACGTCGTTCGCCGCCGGATCGAACCTTGGCGTGTTCAAGGACGCCGAGAACCCGGACGCCGCCTGGAAGCTTGTCCAGTGGCTGAGCCAGCCGGACGTCCAGGCGCAATGGTTCGAGGCCGTCAACGACCTCCCCGCCCAGCAGGCGGCCTGGGACGACGAGGCGCTGACCGCCGACCCCCGCGTCGCCGTCTTCGGCGAGCAGCTCCAGAGCGTCAAGATTGCCCCCACGCTCGTCTCGTGGACCCAGGTCTCGGCCGCCGCGGACACCCAGATCGAGCAGGTGTTCCGGGGCGGCAAGAGCGTCGAGGACGCGCTGGCCGAGCTCCAGTCCACCGCCGACTCGCTGGGCACCGGGCAATGACTGTCCTCACCCGGCCCGTGGCCCCCGCCGCGCTCCCGCGCAGCGCGGGCGGCGGGCCGGCCGCCGCGAGACGGCGCCGCACCGCGGTCGTCGCCTACCTCTTCTCGTTGCCGTTCATCGCGAGCTTCGCAATTTTTATGATCTTTCCGCTGATCAGCTCGCTCGGGATGTCGTTCACCGACTTCCGCAGCACGGACATCCCCACGCCGTTCGCGGTGGCGTTCGTCGGTCTGGACCAGTACACGGCCTTGTTCCAGAACGAGCAGTTCGTGCGCTCGCTGGTCAACACGCTGTACTTCGTCGGCGTCGGGATCCCGCTGACCATGGCCGTCGCGCTCGCCCTCGCGGTCGCCCTGAACGGCGCGATCACCCGCTTCCGGACCGTGTTCCGCGTCGGGTTCTACGCACCGGTCGTCACCAGCATCGTCGCGGTCGCCGTGGTGTGGCGGTTCATCCTGCAGCCCGACGGCCTCCTCAACACGCTGCTGGCGGCGATCGGCATCACCGGGCCCGACTGGCTGGGCTCCACCGCCTGGTCCATGCCGTCGATGATCCTCATGGCGGTGTGGCGCAACATGGGCACGCTCATGATCATCTTCCTGGCCGGCCTGCAGGGCATCCCGCAGGAGGTCGTCGAGGCCGCCGAGGTCGACGGCGCCGGCGCATGGCAGCGGTTCGTGCGCGTGACGCTGCCGATGCTGCGCCCCACGCTCCTGCTCGGCGCCGTCCTGCTCTCGGTCGGCTACCTGCAGTTCTTCGAGGAGCCCTTCGTCATGACCAAGGGCGGCCCGCTCGACTCCACCCTGTCGATCAGCTACTTCACCTTCAACCAGTTCGGCTTCGGGAACTACGGGACGGCGTCGGCGGCCAGCTACGTGCTCTTCGTGGCGATCGCGCTGCTCAGCATCGTGCAGTTCCGTGCCTTCCGGACGAAGGAGTGACCATGAGCTCAGCAATCACGGCCCCGGCCGTCACCGAGCGGCCCACCAGAACCCCGAGACCCACGTCGGCACGGCGCCGGAGCCGGTCGGGCACCGTCCTCACCTACGCCGCCCTGACCTTCGCACTGGTGGCAACTCTCATCCCCTTCGCGTGGATGTTCCTCGGCTCGGTGAAGACCGAGGCCGAGCTCCGGCAGCGACCGACGACCTGGTGGCCCCAGACGTTCACCTGGGACAACTTCGCGGCATGGTTCGGCCGGCTCGACATCGGTACGTTCTTCGTGAACAGCGTCGTCGTCGCCGTGTTCACCGTCCTGGGCACGCTCGTTTTCTGCTCGATGGTGGGATACGCGCTGGCCAAGCTGGACTTCCCCGGCAAACGCCTCGTCTTCACGCTCGTGCTCGTCACGCTGATGGTCCCGGGCGTCGTCACGTTCGTCCCGCTCTTCGTCGTGGTGAGCAAGCTCGGCATGGTGAGCACCTACCCGGCACTCATCCTGCCGTTCCTGGCCGGCCCGCTCGGGGTCTTCCTCATGCGTCAGTTCATCCAGGACATCCCGGACTCGCTCATCGAGGCGGCCCGGATCGACGGCGCGGGCGAGCTGCGCATCTTCCTGCGCGTCGTCATGCCGCTGTGCGGCCCGGCTCTCGCGACGCTGGCGATCCTGACCTTCCTCGGGTCGTGGAACAACTTCCTGTGGCCGCTCGTGGTGGCCCAGTCCGAGGACATGTACACCCTGCCGGTCGCGCTCTCGCTCTACTCCGTCGGCCAGAACTCGACGAACTACGGCGTCCTCCTGGCCGGCTCCGTGCTCATCATCACCCCCGTGCTCCTGCTGTTCGTCGCGCTCCAGCGCTACTTCATCCAGGGCATTGCAGCGACAGGAATCAAGTGACCACGACCAGCATCCAGCCCACCCCTTCCCGCACGCAGACGCAGCACGAGGCGTCCAGCGCTCTCACGAGCGTCGTGCCGATCATCCCGGGCTTCCACCCCGATCCCTCCGTGTGCCGGGTCGGGGACGACTACTACCTGGCGAACTCGTCGTTCGAGTACGCGCCCGGCGTCCCCCTCTGGCACAGCCCCGACCTGCTCACCTGGACCCTCGTCGGGAACATCCTCGACCGGCCCGACCAGTTCCCGGCCGGGCACGCACCGTCCAGCCGAGGTGTGTTCGCCCCGACCCTGCGCCATCACGACGGCAGGTTCTGGCTGATCACCACGGATGTGTCCGAGCGCTCCGGTCAGCTCGTCGTCTCCGCCGAGGACCCGGCCGGCCCGTGGACCGCTCCCACGTTCCTGGGCAGCCTGCACGGCATCGACCCCGACCTCGCGTGGGACGACGACGGCACGTGCTACGTGACGTACTGCTCCACCGGCCCGGACGGCGTCGGGATCGCCCAGGCGCGCGTCGACCTCGAGTCCGGGGAGATCCTCGAGACCCCCCGACGGCTGTGGAGCGGCACGGGCCTCGCCCACCCCGAGGCACCTCACCTGTACCAGCGCGGCGCGTACTGGTACCTGGTCGTCGCCGAGGGCGGGACCGAACGCGGCCACAGCGTCTCGATCGCGCGCGCCGACCGGCCCGAGGGCCCGTACGTCGGCGCGCCGGACAACCCTGTGCTCAGCCACCGCAGCACCACGCACCCGGTGCAGAACACGGGCCACGCCGACCTCGTCAAGAACGCCGACGGCAGCTGGGCCGTCGTCTACCTGGGCGTGCGGCCGCGCGGCGTCACACCCATGTTCCATGTCAACGGCCGCGAGACGTTCCTCGCCGGCCTCGACTGGGTCGACGGCTGGCCCGTCGTCGACGAGAACCGCTACGTCCGGCCGGTACCCGACACGTCGTACACCGACTCGTTCGACACAGGCGAGCTGCATCCCCGCTGGGCCTCGCCCGGCACAGGGCTGCCCGAGATCGCTGCGGCTCAGCCGGGCGGAGGGCTCCGGCTCAGCGCCGGGAACGGCCCACGCGCCGCCGCCGGCGCCCTGACCGCACGCGTCCTCGACCCCGCGTGGCGGTTCGAGGCCGACCTCGACCTGGGTCACGGGTCGGGTGCGCTCCTGCTGCGCCTGGACGACACGCACTGGTGCGAGGTCCGCGCAGACGCCGGCCTCGTCCGCGCCGTCGTCCGCATCGGTCCCGTCGAATCGCACCTCGGGGCCACCGTTCCGCTGACGGGCTCGTCCCTGACGCTGCGGGCCGAGGCACTCGGCGCGACGACCGACGGGCCGGACGATGTGCGCCTGTCCGCCGTGGTCGACGGGACCGAGCACGAGCTCACCCGCTTCGACGGGCGCTACCTCTCCACGGAGGTGGCCGGCGGCTTCACGGGGCGCGTCGTCGGACTCCGCGCCCTTGACGGGGCAGTCGACGTCTCCGAGGTGCGGTACACGCGGCTCGTGACGGACCCGACCGGATGAGATGACGCGCCTCCCGGGCCGGCTCGTCCGGGCCCTCGCACCGTGATTGGCAGAGGTGGACCGCGGCACCGTCGTCACGGGCCGCCCGGTCCCACGGGGCCCCCCCCCGGCCCCCAGGGCGGTGGAGTAGCCCCCTCGGGGTTGAAGGCCCCCAGCGGGGCGCGGAGGCCCGCCA
>NZ_JBHWZO010000143.1:0-15871 GCF_042728455.1 Promicromonospora sp. NPDC060204 | reverse complement strand
GAGCAACAAATAGCCAGCACTCAACGAAGGGGTGGTTAGTTCGTGATGTTGAACTCCACCCGGCGGTTCTTCTCCAGGTCCGCGAACGTGCGCGGGACGACCAGCGGGTCGGACTCGCCGAAGCCCTTCCACGTCAGCCGGTCGCGGTCCACGCCCTGCTCCACGAGCTCGTCGACCACGGCCTCCGCGCGCCGCTCGCTGAGCTTCTGGTTGAGCGCCTCGGTGCCCACCGAGTCGGTGTGCCCCTCGACGCGGACCTCGACCTCCGGGTGCTCCGCGAGCACCTCGGCCGCCTCCCGGACCACCTTGCGGCCGTCCTTGGTCAGCCGCGCGCTGTCCGTGACGAACGTGATGTTCGGGATCTCGACGAGGTCCTCCTGCGCCTTCTCCCGCTCCTCGCGGGTCGGCTCGCGCTTCGGCTCGTCCTGCTCCTCGGCGTCCTTCCCCGTGTCGTCCCCGGCCTCGTCGTCCCCGGCCGTCCCGCTGTCCGACGGCGTCGTGGTCGGCTCGGGCGACGCCGTCGCCTCGGCCAACGCGTCCGTCGCGACGTCGGCCAGGTCGTCCGTCGCGTCGTCCTCGGCCGAGTCCTCGGCCGTGTCCTCGTCGGCGTCCGCAGCCCCGGCCTCGGCCGAGACCAGCCCGTCCGGGCCGTAGGCCGCGGCGGCCCGGACACCCTCGACCTCGCCGACGACGTCGGCTGCCGCCAGCGCCTCGGCGTCGGTCGGCGCGGTCACGTCGGCGTCGCGCCCCGCGAACGCGACGTCCACCCCGTCGAGTCCCGCCGCGGAGAGGGCCCCCTGCGCGCTCTCCGTCAGCGTGGACTCGATGTGCTCGCGGAAGCCCGTGTTCTGGACGCCCGACAGGGCGCCCATCCCGAGGACCACGATGATCACCGGGGGCAGGACGACCTTCAGGTTCATGCCTTCACCTCGGACTGCGTGGGCTCGGCGTCGCCGTCGGGGGCGGCGGCCTTGGCCTCGTCCTCGGCGATCGCCTCGGCCTTGGCCTCGGCGCCCTCGATCTCGTCGACGTCGGTGTAGTCGACGTCCTTCCGGAACTTCGCGTGCCGGTCCTGGCCGCCGATCAGGTAGTCCTGGTACTCCTGCAGGCCGTCCTCGTCGCCGTCGGCCAGGTACTGCGCCTGGTCGGCCCAGCTGCTGGCGGCCGGGGCGAACTTGATGCCGCCCGTGGCGAGCGCCGCCCGGAGCTCGTCCTCGGTCGCGCCCGCGATCTTGGCGTACGTCGCGTAGCCCGCGGCCTTGAGGGTGGCCTCGATCTTGGGCCCGATGCCCTCGATGCGCTGCAGGTCCTGGGGCTCGGGCTCCGGCTCGGGCTCGACGACGGCGGCCGGCTTCGCCTCCGGGGCAGGGGCCGTGGCGGCCTCTGCCTCGTCCTCGGCGATCGCCTCGGCCTTGGCCTCGGCGCCCTCGATCTCGTCGACGTCGGCGTAGTCGACGTTCTCGTTGAACTTCGCGCGCCGCTCCTGGCCGCCGATCAGGTAGTCCTGGTACTCGCGCAGGCCGTCATCGTCGCCGTCCACCAGGTACTGCGCCTGGTCGGCCCAGCTCGTGGCGGCCGGGGCGAAGGTGATGCCGCTCGCGGTGAGCGCCGCGCGCAGCTCGTCCTCGCTCGCGCCCGCGACCTTGGCGTACGTGGTGTAGCCGGCGGCCCGCAGGGCGGTCTCGATCTTGGGTCCGATGCCCTCGATGCGCTGGAGATCCTGCGGCTCGGGCTCGGGCTCGGGCTCGGGCTCGGGCTCCGGCGTGGTCTCCGCCGTCGCGGCGGCGGCCTCGTCCGCAGCGAGGTCGGCGGCCTTGGCCTCGGCGCCCTCGACCTCGTCGACGTCCGTGTAGTCGACGTTCTCGTTGAACTTCGCGCGCCGCTCCTGGCCGCCCACGAGGTAGTCCTGGTACTCGTCCAGGCCGGAGGCGTCGTTGTCCACGAGGTACTGCGCCTGGTCGGCCCAGCTGCTGGCGGCCGGGGCGAACTTGATGCCCTGGCCGGCGACGGCCTGGCGCAGCTCGTCCTCGGTCGCTGCCGCGATCTTCGCGTACGTGGAGTAGCCGGCGGCCACCAGCGCGGCGGCGATCTTCGGCCCGATGCCCTCGATCCGCTGCAGGTCGTCCGGTGTCACGGCCTCGGGGGTCGCCTCAGCCTCGGTGTGCTCCTCGGTACCCGCCTCGGCCGGTGCGGC
Organism: Promicromonospora sp. NPDC060204; assembly: GCF_042728455.1. Lineage (NCBI taxonomy): Bacteria > Bacillati > Actinomycetota > Actinomycetes > Micrococcales > Promicromonosporaceae > Promicromonospora > Promicromonospora sp. NPDC060204. The sequence continues at coordinate 13,677 of NZ_JBHWZO010000143.1, read as the reverse complement.
CGCCTTGGCGGCGGCGTCCGCCTCGGCCGCCGCGCGGGCCACGGCCTCGGCCTCGGCGACGACGTCGGACCCGGCGACCTCGACGTCCTGCTCGGCGTCGGCCGGCTTTGCCTCGCCCTGCTCGTCGGTCGGCTCGTCGGCCCCGGCGTCGGCCCCGGCGTCGGCCGCGCTGTCGGCGTCCGCACCCGCCTCCGCGGCCTCGTCGGCCACGGGCAGCACGGTGTCCGTGGCGGCGGTCGTGGCGTCCTGCTCGGCGTCGCCGGCGGCGGTCCCGGCCGCGGCGGCACCGGCGAGCGCGGGGACCGTCTCGGCCTTCGTCGCGGCAGCCTGCGCGGTGGCCTCGCTCCCGGCGTCCGCACCCGACTCCGCGTCCGCACCCGACTCTGCGGCGGTCGACCGGGCGGCCGCCTCCGCCTTCTCGGCGGTGTGCTTGCCCTTGGCGCGGCGGCCCCAGACGAGCCAGCCGATCCAGATGCCGATCGCGAGGCCGATCAGGGCCGCGATGATGATGAATGCGAGCGATTGGGCGATGAACCAACCCACGCGAACCTCCAGGTGACTGCTGTGTGTGGTGTGAGGGGCGACCGACGGGACCTGCGAGGTTGGACGACACCAAAAACGGTGTCTCAGTACGCCAATCTCCATCGAACGCCGCAAACTCTCCCACATCACCTTCACCCAGGCATTTCGAACCATGTAACGGAATGGGAAATCCTGGTGAGCCCCCGGCCGGGGCGTCGCAGTCGCCTGCGGGCGCGGCGTGCGCACGACCGCCGGTAGCCTGCCGACATGACGAGTACCGACAGCCCGGACTGCCTCTTCTGCAAGATCGTCGCGGGGGACATCCCCGCGGACCTCGTCGATTCGTCGGACACCGCCATCGCCTTCCGGGACATCGCGCCCAAGGCGCCGGTGCACGTCCTCGTGGTCCCCCGAGAGCACTACCCGGACGTGCCCGCTTTCGCGGCGTCGGACCCCGAGGGCCTGGCGGGCGTGATCGCGCTGGCGGACGGCGTGGCGAGCGAGCTCGCCGACGGCCAGTACCGGCTGATCTTCAACACCGGGCCCAAGGCGGGTCAGACCGTCTTCCACGTGCACGCGCACCTGCTCGCCGGCGGCGAGCTGCCCGGCTTCGCCTGATCAGGCGGACCGCTCGACGACGGTCACCTCGGTGCTGCCGGTCCACCGCCTGATCCGGCCGTCGGGTGCGACGAGCATCCCCTGCGCGGTGTGCGCGTCCGCCAGCCAGCCGAGGTCGTCGAAGCCGGCGACGACGGCGGTGGTCGCCCAGAGGTCCGCGTGCGACAGGCGGTCCGCCACGACGGTCGCGGAGCGCACGGTGGTCGCGGGCCGTCCCGTCGCGGGATCGACGACGTGCAGGCCGCGCTCGCCGGTGCCCGAGGTGGCCACCGCCCCGTCGTCGACGACGATCGTGGCGAGCACGGCCGTGCGGTCCGCCGGGTCGGCGACCCCCACGCGCCAGCGCCAGTCCGCGGCCGGGTCGGTGTGCAGCTGCAGGTCGCCGCCGGCGTTGACGCCCACCGCCGCGACGTCCGGCTCGGCGAGCAGCGGCACCAGGTGCGCCGCGGTCGCCTGCTCCACCGCCCAGCCCTTGACCAGGCCCGTCGGGTCGAACCAGCCGCGCCACCACGCGGAGAACCGCCCGTGGGTCGCCACCTCGGCCGCGCGGGCCTCGCGCAGCACCTCCCCGACCATCGGGTCGGCGTCCGCCAGGTCCAGCTCGCCCCGGGCGAGGCGCAGCACGTCGGAGTCCGCGCGGTAGGTCGAGAAGACCCGGTCGACCGCGCGCAGGTGCTCGAAGACCCGCCCGACCGCGGGGCGCACGACCGGGGCGGCACGGTCCGGGTCGCGGACCCCGGGGCCGAGGACGACGTGCACGCTGATCGGCATGCCCATGATCTGTTCCACCTCGACCAGCCGGCGAGGGCCGTCGTGCCGCATGATCGCCGTCCCCTCAGCCCTGGGCCTGGTCGATGGCGCTCTGCAGCGAGCCGAGGTAGCCCGTGCTCGTGACGGTGGCCCCGGAGACCATGTCGATCTGCGCGCTCTGGGCGTCGAGCACCTCGCCGTCGAGCACCGGGATGGCGTAGCCGTTGATCTGCTCGTCCGTGCCGTTGCCGCTCGGCTGCTGGAGTGCCTGGGCGTCGGTGACCCGCCCGCCGGCCACGGTGATCTGCACCTGCACCGGGCCCCACCGCGTGGAGACGGTGCTGCCCTGATAGGTGCCGTCCTGCAGCCCGGACGACGTCGCCGCCGTGCCGCCCCCGTCACCGGCCCCGGAGGGGGCCGGGGACGTGACCGGCGCGGCCGTCGTCGGCAGCACCACCTGCGTGGAGGTGCGGTAGCCGAACAGCAGCACCAGGCAGGTGAGGGTGGCGAGCAGCGCGTAGACGATCCTGCTCATGGATGCTCCTCTCGTCGTCATCGTGATCGTCATCAGACAGCGAACGCCTCGGAGTGGACGCGCGAGCGCGGCACCCCCAGCCGGTCGAGATCGGCGCGCACCGCGTCCATCCAGGGCACGGGTCCGCACAGGTAGACGTCGTGCTCGGCCAGGTCCGGGGCCAGGTGCGCGATGAGCTGGGCCCCCTGCCACGCCTCGTACGCGCCGGGCAGCCAGGGCGAGCTCACGTGCGAGCGGGGACCGTCGAGCGGCTGGTGCCTCACGCCGCGCTCCCGGACCAGCGCGGCGACGTCCCCGCTCAGCAGCGCGGCCTCGGGGCTGCTGTCGCGGGTCACCAGGGTCGCGTCACCCGGTGCGTACTGCTCCGCCTGGAGCAGGGCGACCAGGGGCGCGACGCCGGCGCCCGCCCCGAGCATCAGCAGCTTGGTGCCCTCCCGGTGGGCCCCGACGAGGTGGCCGTAGGGCCCCTCGACCAGGACCCTCGTGCCCGGGCGCAGCCGGGTCAGCCGGGCCGTGCCGTCACCCACGACGCGCGCCGTGATGCTCAGCCCGTCCGGCGCGGGGCGTGCCGACACGGAGAACGGGTGCCCCCGGGTCCAGCCCGGCCCGTCGAGGAAGCGCCAGACGAGGAACTGCCCGGCCCGGACGCCGAGCCGGTCCAGGCCGCGTCCGGTCATACGGACCGTGACCCCGTCGCGCCCGTCGGGCACCACCTCGGCCACGCGCAGGTCGTGCCGGGCCGACCGCACGAGGGGGACGGCGACCCGGTAGACCAGGGCACAGCCGGCGGCGACCGCCCACAGCGTCCACCAGTACCAGGTGGCTGCCGGGGAGGCGAGGAAGTCGGCACCGGTCCACAGCTGGTGCGGCAGCGCCAGGCCCACCCCCAGGTAGGCGTACAGGTGCAGCAGGTGCCAGGACTCGTACCGCATCCGGCGCCGGGCGCGCCGGATCGACAGGCCCACCACGCCGACGAGGAGCGCGGTGCCCGCGGCGGCCAGCAGCATGCCCGGGTAGTCGCGGACCAGCAGCCAGAGCTCGGCGAGGAACCCGGAACCGGCCACGACCGCGTAGCCGAGGGTGATGAGCACGATGTGGGCGAGGAACAGCCAGAACGACCAGAACCCGGTGCGGCGGTGGGCCCGGGTCAGCGCGTCGCGGCCGAACGCCCGCTCGAACAGCGGCACCCTGGCCATCAGGAGCACCTGGTAGAGCAGCAGGTTGGCCGACACCAGGCCGGTCAGCCGGCCAAGGGTCGTCACCAGCGGCGCGCCGCCCTGCCCGGCGGCCTGGACGCCCCCGCCGCTGACCCACAGGGCCACGACGAACAGGCTGGTCAGCCAGAGCGCGGCGATCCCCGCCGTCCGCCAGGCCTGCAGGCGCCGCAACCCGGCCCGCCCCGCCGGGGCGCGCGGCGCGACGGCTGGTGCCGGTGTCGACGTACCACGTAGCAGAGTGCCCATGGCACCAGCGTCCGACCCGGGTTCTAAGACTGGACTCAGAATGGGCGCGGCCGCGGTTTCTCGGCGAATTCTTGGAGCATCGGCGGAAGGATGGGACGAGCACCGGCGCACGAACGCCCAGGAGGTGGGGAGCATGGAGGACCGGACCGCCGCGCGGCGTCCTGCGCTCCTGGTCGTCGAGGACGACCAGGACATCGCGGCCATGCTGGCCGAGGTCCTGTCGGAGGAGTACCAGGTCGACCGTGCCGCCGACGCGGAACGAGGGCTCGACCTGTGCCTCCACCGGCACTACGACGTGCTGGTCGTCGACCGGCGCCTGCCGGGCATGGACGGCGTGGCGCTGGTCGCGGCGGTGCGGCGTGCGCACCTCAACACCCCGGTGCTGATGCTGACCGCGCTCGGCACGGTGGACGACAAGGTCCAGGGCCTGGACGGCGGGGCCAACGACTACCTGGTCAAGCCCTTCGAGTTCGACGAGCTCCTGGCGCGCCTGCGGGCGCTCCGGCGGGGGTACGCAGTGGCGGGATCACGGCGCTACCTCGGGGACTGGACGTACACGCCGGACAACCGGACCGTCTACTCGCCCACCGGCGCGCGGATCCAGCTCACGGTCACCGAGAACGCGCTGCTGGACCTGCTCAGCTCGAGCCCGGACCACGTGTTCTCGCGCGACGAGATCCTGCACACCGTGTTCAGCGACGAGGACTCGCCGGGGAGCGTCGACACCTACGTGCACTACCTCCGGAGGAAGACGAGCCGGCAGATGGTCGAGACGGTCCGCTCGCGCGGCTACCGGGTCGGTGACCTGGCATGACCCTGGCCGCCGACCGGTCCCGCGTGCGTCGCGCGGCGCTCTCGATCGGGCTCTACGTCGGCATCGCGTCCGCGGTGCTGACCGTCGTCGGCGTGGCCGTCCTGATCACCACCGTGTCGCTGCGGGCGCGCCAGGAGAGCGTCGAGCACCGGCTGGGGCCGCCGCACGGGGCGGAGGTCGCGTGGGTGGTGGAGCGCGACGAGGTGATCGGCCTGGTCGCGCTGCTCGGCGCCGTCGGCATCGTCCTCCTCGGCGTCGTCGCCTGGCTCGCCGCCCACCGGGCCGTCGCACCGCTCGCCGAGGCGCTGCGCCTGCAGCGGAACTTCGTCGCGGACGCCAGCCACGAGCTGCGCACGCCGCTGACCGTGCTCACCGGCCGGCTCCAGGTGCTGGAGCGCCGGCTGGACCGGGGGGAGCCCGTCGAGGAGGTGGTGGGCAGGCTCCGGACGGACGTCGCGTCGATGGCCGACGTGATCGACGACCTGCTGCTGGGCGCCGAGGCGGCCGAGGCGCCGGACGGCGCGGCGACGCCGCTGGCCGACGCCGTCCGTGCCGCCGTCTCCTCCCTGGAGGTCCTGGCGCAGCAGACGGGGGTGCGGGTCGAGACCCGGGTCGAGGCGCAGCCGCTCGTCGCCGTCCCGCGCGTGGCCGTGACACGGTGCGTCGTCGCGCTCGTGGACAACGCCCTGCAGCACTCCCCGGCCGGCGGCGTCGTCGAGGTGGGCGTGGGCGTCGCCGGCCGCACGGCGACCCTCCGGGTCAGGGACACGGGCCCGGGCATCCAGGGCATCAGCCCGGACCGGGTCTTCGAGCGGTTCGCCCACACCGAGGGCGACCGCGAGCGGCGGAGCTTCGGGCTCGGCCTGGCGCTAGTGCGCGACATCGCACGCCGCCACCACGGCGACGTGACCGTCGAGTCGACGTCCCCCGAGGGCACGACGATGCTCCTGCGTCTTCCCCGGCTCTGAGCGCTTGCCGGTGGCGAACTCCAGGGCCTCGTTCGAACTTCGTCTCGACCAGGAGCAGGAAAGGCCGTGGCGTGACCCTGACGGGTCGATAGGATGAGCAGTGTCGTCATCCCTACCGCGTGAAGGAGCGGATCGGTCCCGCGGGACCGGCTCATGACAACTACGCCCAGCACACAGTCCCAGACCCGGATCGAGCACAAGATCGTCGTCCCGGCCCACATCCCGACGGTCGCGCTCCTCGGGAGCCGGGACTCGGTGCTGCGGGCCGTCGAGGAGGGCTTCCCCGGCGTCGACGTCCACGCCCGTGGCAACGAGATAGCGGTGAACGGACCGGCGGGCGACGTGGCCCTGGTCACCCAGCTGCTCGACGAGCTGATCGAGGTCGTCGAGGCGGGCACGCAGCTCACCCCCGAGGTCGTCAAGCGTTCGGTGGCGATGCTGAGCGACGCGTCGGCGTCGCGCCCCGCCGAGGTGCTCACGTTCAACATCCTGTCCAACCGGGGCCGCACCATCAGGCCCAAGACGGTGGGGCAGAAGGCGTACGTGGACGCCATCGACACCAACACCATCACCTTCGGCATCGGCCCGGCCGGTACCGGCAAGACCTACCTCGCCATGGCCAAGGCCGTCCAGGCGCTGCAGGCCAAGCAGGTCAACCGGATCATCCTCACGCGCCCCGCTGTCGAGGCGGGAGAGCGTCTCGGGTTCCTGCCCGGCACGCTGTCCGAGAAGATCGACCCGTACCTGCGCCCGCTGTACGACGCGCTGCACGACATGGTCGACCCCGAGCAGGTGCCCAAGCTCATCGAGGCGGGCACCATCGAGGTGGCGCCGCTGGCCTACATGCGCGGCCGCTCGCTCAACGACTCGTTCATCGTGCTCGACGAGGCGCAGAACACCTCGACCGAGCAGATGAAGATGTTCCTGACCCGCCTGGGCTTCGGCTCCAAGATGGTGATCACCGGCGACGCCACGCAGGTCGACCTGCCGGGCGGCACCACCTCCGGGCTCCGCGTCGTGGAGGACATCCTGCTGGGCGTCGACGACGTCGAGTTCTGCCGCCTGACGTCGTCCGACGTCGTGCGGCACCGGCTGGTCAGCGACATCATCGACGCGTACGCGCGGTGGGACGTGCTCACGGACGACCGTCGTCCGGGCCGCCAGCCGCAGGACCACCGTCCGGGGAGCAAGAGGCAGCGCAGGTGAGCATCGAGGTCAACAACGAGTCGGGGTTCGAGGTCGACGAGGCGGAGTTCGCCGCGCTCGGCCGCTTCGTCCTCGACGCCATGCGGGTACACCCCCAGTCGGAGCTGTCGATCATCTTCGTCGACACCACCGTCATGTCCGACCTGCACGTGCAGTGGATGGACGAGCCCGGCCCCACGGACGTGCTCTCCTTCCCGATGGACGAGCTGCGCCCCGGGCGCGACGGCGACATCACCCCGGCCGGCACGCTCGGCGACATCGTGCTGTGCCCGGAGGTCGCGGTCACCCAGGCCAAGGCCGCCGGCCACTCCACGACCGAGGAGCTGCTGCTCCTGACGACGCACGGGATCCTGCACCTGCTGGGCTACGACCACGCGGAGCCGGAGGAGGAGAAGGAGATGTTCGGCCTGCAGCGCAAGCTTCTCCTGACCTTCCTCGCGACCCGGTGACCGGCGTGATCGTCCTGCTCCTGACCCTTGTCATGCTGGTCGGCCTCTCGCTGGCGGGCATGCTGTCCGCCGGCGAGGCCGCGCTCCTGCGCGTCACCCGCGCGTCCCTCACCGAGGCGCTCGCGGAGGCCGAGCTGGGGCAGTCGCCCGACCCGCTCCGCGCCGAGCGGATCCGGCGGGCCCAGGCGCTCGTCGTGGACCCGCCGGCGACGGTCGCCTCGTTCGCGCTCGTACGGGTCATGTCCGAGGTGGTCGCCATCGCGGCCGGGACGCTGCTGGTGCAGCAGGCGATCCCGGGCGAGGGCGTGCCCAACGAGCTGCCGGTCATGCTCATCGCGCTCGTGGTGGGCGTGGTGGTCGGCGTCATCTTCGTGCGGGTCTCGCCGCGCGCGCTCGGCTTCCGCCGGCCCGCCGCGGTGCTGCTCGCGCTGGTGGGCCCTCTGACCGGCGTCTCGCGCGCGGTCGCTTGGCTGACCCGCATCTCGGTGCCGCACGTCGACCCGTCGCCGCCCACCGAGGCGGAGCTGCGCGACATCGCGGACCGGGTGGGGGAGTCCAGCGCGTTCGAGGAGTCCGACCGGGAGCTGCTCCGTTCCGTGATCGAGCTGGGCGGCACCATCACGCGCGAGGTCATGGTGCCCCGCACCGACATGGTGACCGTCACGGCCGACACCTCGCTCGACAAGGTGCTGCGGCTGTTCCTGCGGTCCGGCTTCTCGCGTGTGCCCGTCGTCGGCGAGTCGGTGGACGACGTCGTCGGCGTCGCCTACCTGAAGGACGTCGTCGCCGCGGTGCACTGGCCCGTGGGCGACGGCGGCGCCGCGCCCGAGCCGTCCCGCCGCCCGGCCGCCGACGTCGCGCGCGACGCCGTCTTCGTGCCCGAGTCCAAGCCGATCGACGACCTGCTGCGCGAGATGCAGGCCTCGGCCAGCCACATGGCGCTGGTGGTCGACGAGTACGGCGGCGTCGCGGGCCTGGTGACCATCGAGGACCTCCTGGAGGAGGTCGTCGGCGAGCTCACCGACGAGCACGACACGGTGCCCGTCCAGGAGGTCGAGGACCTGGGCGGCGGCGTGCTGCGCGTGCCCGCCCGGCTCCCGGTGGACGAGCTCGGCGACCTGTTCGACCTGCGTCTGGACGACGACGACGTGGACACCGCCGGCGGGCTGCTCGCCAAGGCCCTGGGCAAGGTGCCGCTCGCCGGCGCCTCCGTCGAGGTCGGCGGCGTGCACCTGGAGGCGGAGCGCGTCGAGGGCCGCCGCAAGCAGATCTCGACGATCCTCGTGCACCGCACGGAACCGGTGGGCGAGCCGGACGACAGCAACGGTGGTCTCGACCAGCACGACCACCGTGATCAGAAGCGTGACCAGAAGGAAGTGACCTCTTGAGCGAGCAGCCCGCAGGGCAACAGACCGTCGCACACCGGAGCGGGTTCGCCTGCCTGGTGGGGCGCCCCAACGCCGGCAAGTCGACCCTGACGAACGCGCTGGTGGGGCAGAAGGTCGCGATCATGTCGGCGCGGCCGCAGACCACCCGGCACACGATCCGCGGGATCGTGCACCGCCCGCACGCCCAGCTCGTGCTGGTGGACACCCCCGGCCTGCACCGGCCCCGCACCCTGCTGGGGGAGCGGCTCAACGACCTGGTCCGCGACACGCTGTCCGAGGTGGACGTCATCGCGTTCTGCCTGCCCGCGGACCAGAAGGTGGGGCCGGGCGACCGCTACATCGCGGCGCAGCTCGCCGAGCTGATGACGGGCCGCCGGGCCGTGCCCGTCGTCGCCGTCGTGACCAAGGCCGACCTGGTGCCGCGCGCCGACCTGATGGAGCACCTCATCGCCGTTGACCAGCTCGCGCGGTCCGTGGACCGCGAGTGGGCCGACATCGTGCCCGTCTCCGCCAAGGACGGCTACCAGGTGGAGGAGCTCGAGGCGGTCCTCGTCTCCCACCTGCCCGAGGGCCCCGAGCTGTACCCGGACGGCGAGCTGACCGACGAGCCCGAGGCCGTCATGGTGGCCGAGCTGGTGCGGGAGGCCGCCCTGGAGGGCGTGCGCGACGAGCTGCCGCACTCCCTCGCGGTGGTCGTCGAGGAGATCGTCGAGCGCGAGGGCTCGGGCGACCCGGCCAAGGGCCGCCCGCCGCTCCTGGACGTGCGTGTCAACCTGTTCGTGGAGCGCGACTCGCAGAAGGCGATCATCATCGGGCGCGGCGGGTCCCGGCTGCGGTCGGTCGGCACCGAGGCCCGGCAGGGCATCGAGAAGCTGCTGGGCCAGCGCGTGTACCTGGACCTGCACGTCAAGGTCGCCAAGGACTGGCAGCGGGACCCGAAGCAGCTGCGCCGGCTGGGCTTCTGACGCCGTCGGCTGCCGCCGCCGCGGCGGGCCACGCTTGAAATAAGTAGAACTAAGAAACTCTAAGAAAGGCCTCGGCCGGCGGCGCCGAGGAGCACGGTGCTGCCTACGGGCTGGGGCCCGACGAGCTCTGACCGGTACCAATATCGCAGCCAGGATTACGGGCAATACGGACACTGTGCTGTGATTGCGGGATGGAGAGAGTGGTCGCTCGAACGCCCCCCGTCGAGCTCACGAGCCTGACCGGGCTCACCCCCCTGTCGGCAACCACCGGGGGCGCGGACTCGCAGGAGATCTACGACGTCCTGCGCGCCAGATGGGGTGTGGTGGCCCCCGTGGACATGGAGCCGGGCGTGCCGGCGTGGCTGGTGATGGGGCACGCGGAGATCTGCGAGATCGCCCGGAACGAGTCGGCGTTCTCCCGGGACCCGCGCAACTGGCGCTGGCACTATGACGGGCTGCTGTCGGAGCGCTCCGCGCTGCTCGGCATCTCGCCCCGGGAGCCGCGCAACTCCTCGTACCACCACGACGGCGAGCTGCGCCGCCGCCTGCGCCAGCCCCTGGACGACGGGCTGGAGGCGCTGCCGGAGAAGCTGGTGGTGGCGCAGGTCGAGGAGGTCAGCATGCGGCTGGTCGAGGAGCTCGGCACCAGCGGCGAGGCCGACCTGGTCCAGGACTGGGCCAAGAAGGTCGGCTTCCTCGCGGTGACAGCGCTGTTCGGCTTCGACCACGACACCGCGAACCAGATGATGGTCGACTCGGCGCACATCATGGACCACACGGGGGAGGCGGCACAGGCGCGCGACCGCATGGGCCGCAACCTGATGGCGCACGTCCAGGACCGGAAGGCGACGGCGGGGTCGGACCTGACGTCGTCGTTCGTGCGGCACCCCAGCTTCCAGAACGACCGCGAGATCGCGGACTCGATGTCGGTGCCGCTCATCGCGGCCAGCGAGTTCCTCACGGCGTGGATCGCGCTGACCCTGCGGCTGCTGCTCACGGACCAGCGGTTCGCGGCGCGCTGGACCGGCGGCCGGATCGCCCTGGACGACGCGCTGGACGAGGTGCTCTGGCGCGAGGCGCCCGCCGCGAACCCGCCGCTGCCCCGGTACTCGATGGGCGACCTGGAGCTGGACGGCAAGCTGATCCGCAAGGGTGACGCCCTGATCATGGCCGTCGCCGCCGCGAACCAGGACCCGCTGGTGCACACCGGGAACATGTGGGACGAGGTGGGCAACCGGGCGCACCTGGCCTGGGGCGTGGGGCCGCACCGGTGCCCGGCGTCGCGGCAGGCGCGGATCATCGCGCGGGTCGCGATCAACCGGCTGCTCACCGAGCTCGACCTGGAGCTCGCGGTCGAGGACCACGACCTCGCCTGGGTTCCGTCGCCCTGGGTGCGGCACCCGCAGGCGCTGCCCGTCCGGTACGCGCGGGCGCGGTCGTCGGGCACCGAGATCTACGTGGTGCGCTGAGGGTGGCGCCCGCGGTGTGACGTAGTCGACGCGCCCTTCCGCGCCCCGCAGACCCGGTAGTACGGTCACGAAACGTACTTACCGGACACCTGTCGTGGAGGAAGAGCATGCTCACCGTTGACCTGGTCCGCCGCGGCGCCGCCCGGTTCGGGCCCCGCACCGCCGTCCGCTTCGGTGCCGAGTCGCTGACGTATGCGCAGGTGGACGCCGCGGCGAACGCCATGGCGCGGGTGCTGCACGCCCACGGCGCCGAGCCGGGGGCGCGCGTGGCGCTGCTGATGGGCAACGGGCTGTGGTCCATCGCCATGGACTTCGCCTGCCTCAAGGCGGGGGTCACGCGGGTGCCGCTCAACGCCCGGCTGTCCGCCACCGAGCAGGGCCGCATGCTCCAGGAGACGGAGGTGCGCCTCCTGGTGCACGACGCCGCCCTGGCCGAGCGGGCGGGCGAGCTCGCCGAGGCGCACGGTCTGACGACGCTGGGCCTCGGCGCGTCCGGCGCCGTCGGCGGACCGGACCTGCTCACGGCGATGCAGGACGTCTCCACCACCGACCCGAACCTGCCCGCGCACCCGCAGGACCCGATCCTGCTGCTGTACACGTCGGGCACCACCGGCACGCTCAAGGCGGTCGAGCACACCCAGGCCAGCTACGCCGCGATCGTCACGAACATCCTGACCAACCTGGTCAGCCCCGCGCGCGACTCGGTGATGCTGCACGCGGCCAGCCTGATCCACGCCAGCGGTACGTTCGTGCTGCCGTACTGGCTGCGCGGCGGGGAGTCCGTGGTGCTGTCCGGCTTCGAGCCCCAGGGCTACGTCGACGCGATCGCCCGGTACCGCGCCACCGAGATCAACCTGGTGCCCACGATGATCGGGATGCTGCTCTCCTCCGGCGTCGCCCAGGGCGCCGACGTGTCCTCCCTGCGCACCGCCATCTACGGCGCCAGCCCCATGCCACTGCCCGTGATCGAGCAGGCCATGGACGTGTGGGGACCCCGGTTCGCGCAGTACTACGGCCAGACCGAGGCACCGCTGTGCCTCACGGTGCTCGACGCCGCCGACCACGCCGACGCGTCCCTGCTGGGCTCCTGCGGCCAGCCCGCGCTCGACGCGCAGATCCTCGTCACCGACGACGCCGGCACCCCCGTCGCGCCGGGCGAGATCGGGGAGATCCGGGTCCGCGCGCCGTTCACCATGGCCGGTTACCACGCCGCCCCCGAGCTGAACGCCGAGATGTTCGCCGGCGACGGCTGGCTGCGTACCCGCGACATGGCCCGCGTGGACGAGCGCGGCTACCTCTACCTCGTGGACCGCCGCAGCGACATGATCATCACCGGCGGCTACAACGTCTACCCGCGCGAGGTCGAGGACGTGCTGCTGGCCCAGCCGTCGGTGGCCCAGGCCGTCGTCGTCGGCGCCCCCGACGACACCTGGGTCGAGGCCGTCACCGCGTTCGTCGTGCCCGCGCCTGGCGCCGCCGTCGACGAGGCCGCGCTCCAGGCCGCCGTCCGCGACAAGCTGGCCGGCTACAAGGTGCCCAAGTCCGTGCGCGCGGTCGACTCGGTGCCGCTCTCGCCCGTCGGCAAGGTGCTGCGCCGCGCGCTGCGCGAACCCCTGTGGGAGGGCAGCCGATGAGCGTCCTGGTCACGCGCGAGGGCAGCGTCACCCTGATCGGCATCGACCGCCCCGAGCGGCGCAACGCCGTCGACGGCCCCACCGCTGCGGCGCTCGCCGCCGCGTTCCGCGCCTTCGACGCCGACGACGCCGCGACCGCCGCCGTGCTGTACGGCACGGGCGGAACGTTCTGCTCCGGTGCCGACCTCAAGGCGCTCGGCACACCGGACGGCAACCGCGCCGCGCCCGACGGCGACGGGCCCATGGGCCCCACCCGGCTGCGGCTGAGCAAGCCCGTCATCGCTGCCGTGTCCGGCCACGCCGTCGCGGGCGGGCTGGAGCTGGCGGCCTGGGCCGACCTGCGCGTCGCCGACGAGACCGCGGTCTTCGGCGTCTACTGCCGACGCTGGGGCGTCCCCCTGATCGACGGCGGCACCGTGCGGCTGCCCCGGCTGATCGGGCAGTCGCACGCGATGGACATGATCCTCACCGGCCGGTCCGTCGAGGCCGACGAGGCGCTGCGCATCGGCCTGGCCAACCGTGTCGTGTCCGCGGGGCAGGCGGTGTCGGCGGCCGTGGGGCTGGCGGCGTCGCTCGCGGCGTTCCCGCAGGTCTGCCTCCGCGAGGACCGTGCGTCGGTGCTGGACCAGTGGGGGATGTCTGAGGCTGAAGCCTTGGCCCGCGAGTGGGAGCACGGCGAACGTTCCCTGTCGGCGGACGCCTACGGGGGCGCGGCCGACTTCGCCGCGGGCGCCGGCCGCCACGGCACCCTGGCCTGACGCCCGGGCCCGGCCGCCAGCGGCCGGACCGTGGCCGCCAGCGGCCGGACCGTGGCCGCCGGCGGCCGGACCGTGGCCGCCCTGCTTCGGCGGGTTCTCTTTGAGGCCCTGGTTTCTCCTCTTTCAGGCGGCTGAAAG
>NZ_JBHWZO010000142.1:0-16081 GCF_042728455.1 Promicromonospora sp. NPDC060204 | reverse complement strand
ACTCAAAGCGAAGAAACCAGGGCCTCAAAGGGGAGTCGGCGCGGCGCGGCGGCAGAGCCCCCGCGACGCCGAGACCAGCCCCGGATTCGCCTGTCGAAAAAGTCCGTTCCGAGTATTTTCGCTGGTCACACAACCTCCGCGTGGTTCACCTGCGTCTGGGTTACGTGGCGCCGCACAGGCGGCGTGCTCGACTCGGACGGGAGAACCCGATGCGCAAGAGAGCAAGTGCAGCGGCGGTCGCTCTGGCGATCGCACTGGGCGGGGGGACGTGGGCGACCGCGGCCGTACCGCAGGACACACCGGCACCCCTCGACACCCAGGAGCGGCCCACGGCCGCGGGACCGGGAGCGGGGCGCACGACGACGGTGACGCTGCTGACGGGCGACGTCGTCTCCGTGAGGACCGCGGCCGACGGCTCACCGGACCCGGAGACGGTCACGGTGCGGCCCGGCCCGGGCCGGGAGCACATGGCGTTCTTCCAGCAGCGCGAGGGGGACCACCTTTACGTGATCCCGCGCGACGTGGCGCAGCTCGTGCCCGGCCGCCTGGACCGGGCGCTGTTCGACGTGACCGGCCTGGTCGAGGCCGGGTACGACGACGCCTCGCGCGACTCGCTGCCCGTGATCGTCCAGACCGCGGCGGCCGCCGACGCCGCAGCCGTCGACGCCGCCGGCTCGGACGCCACAGGTTCCGACGCCGGAGCACGCGCCGCGGCACCCGCCGAGCAGGACTGGGCGGCGTCGGGCGTCACGCCCGACCGGGACCTGGAGTCCGTGGGCGCGGTGGCCGACGTGCTGCCGAAGGGCCGGGCGGAGAAGCTGCTCGACGCCCTCGCGCCGGTCCCGTCGCCGGACGGCGCCAAGAGCCGCAAGGCCGCGAACCCCGACGCCGTCGGGTACGTCTGGCTGGACCAGCCGGTCCGCGCGTCGGACGCCGACTCCATGCCGCAGATCGGAGCGCCCGAGGCCTGGGACGCCGGGTTCACGGGCGAGGGCGTCACGGTCGCCGTGCTCGACTCGGGCATCGACGCGACGCACCCCGACCTCGACGAGGTGGTGGTCGGCGAGCGCGACTTCACCGGCAAGGGTGCCGTGACCGACGGCGCCGGTCACGGCACGCACGTCGCCTCGATCGTGGCCGGGTCGGGCGAGGCGTCCGACGGCGTCAACCAGGGCGTGGCACCGGACGCCGACCTGCTGGTCGGCAAGGTGCTGGACGACGAAGGCAACGGCACGCTCTCCGGCGTCATCGAGGGTATGGAGTGGGCGGCCGCGGAGGGCGCCGACGTGGTCAACCTGTCGCTCGGCAGCTTCCTCTTCGACGTCCCCTCGCCGGACGCCGTGGCGGTGGACGAGCTGTCCGCGCAGTTCGGGACGCTGTTCGTCGTGGCCGCGGGCAACGACGGCGACCTCGGGTACGGCACCGTCGGCTCGCCGGGCATCGCGGCGTCGGCCCTCACGGTGGGCGCCGTGGACGACGACGACGCCGTCACCTGGTACTCCAGCCGCGGCGGCGTCGACCCGGGGCTGCTCAAGCCGGACGTCGTGGCGCCGGGCGACGGGATCGTCGCCGCGCGGGCCGCGGGCACGACCGAGGGCGACCCGGTCGACGACCTGTACACCGCGCTGAGCGGCACCTCCATGGCCACCCCGCACGTCGCGGGCGCGGCTGCCGTGCTCAAGCAGGCCCGGCCCGACCTGGACGGCCAGGCCCTCAAGTCCGCGCTGATGGCCTCGGCCGAGCCCACGGGCGCGGACGTCTGGTCCGAGGGCGCGGGGCGGATCACCATCCCCGGTGCAGTGGCCCAGGAGGTCACCGCCTCCCCGGCGTCGCTCGCGCTGGGCACCTTCACCTGGCCGCACGACGGCGAGTCCTCCGCCGGCACCCTGACCTACGCCAACGCGGGTGCCGACGAAGTCACGCTCACCCTGGCGGCTGACGTCACCGACGCGTCGGGCGAGGTGCTGCCCGACGCGCTCACGCTCTCGGCCGACTCGGTCGTCGTGCCGGCCGGCGGCACCGCCGAGGTCGACGTGACCACGACCGACGGACCCGGAGCGATCGGCGCGATCGGCGGCAACGTCGTCGCGACGGCCGCGGACGGCACCGAGGTGCGCACCCCCGTCGGCTGGGCCAAGGAGCGGGAGTACGTGGACCTGACCGTGCGCGCCGTCGACCGCGACGGCGAGCCCGTCAGCACGGACACCTGGGGCGCCGCGATCCGCCTGGACGTGGAGACCGGCGAGCCGTTCGCCACCAACCTCTTCTTCAAGGACGGTGTCGCCAAGGCGCGCGTCATCCCGGGCATCTACAGCCCGGTGGCGTTCATCGAGACGTTCGACGACGACGGCGCCGTCACCGACGCGCTGTTCCTGGGCAGCGGCGAGGTCGATGCCACCGCCGACGCCGAGGTGCTGCTGGACGGGACCACGGCGCAGGAGGTCAGCACCTCGACGCAGCGCCCGGCCGACCTGGCGAGCCTGGGCCTGTCGCTGGAGACCGAGGACTCGCTGGAGTGGGTCTCCGCCAGCATCAACGTGAAGTACGGGCCGGAGACGGACCTCGCGCTCACCCCCGTGCCCGCGGCGACCCACGGCGACTACGACACCATCGTCCAGGCCACGCTGCTGCCGCCGACCACGGGGGACGAGGCCGCCCCCTACCGCTACGACCTCGCGCACCACAGCGAGGGCGTCGAGGTGCCGGCGCTGCGGGGCGACCGCCGCACGACGGTCGCGGTGGACACCACCTACGGCGCCTCGGTCGGCGACACGCACCAGGCGGAGCGCATGTACTGGGAGCCGGGCACCATCATCGCCGGCGGCCTCGTGGAGGCGGTCCCCGTGGGCACGCGGCGGACCGAGTACCTGACGGCGCTGCCGGGCTCGTGGTACCTCCGGTCCGAGATCCAGGAGGACGGCGTCGGCGTGGTGCTCGCCGAGGCCGAGACGCACGTCTGGAGCGAGCCGGGCCGCGTCAAGCAGGGTCTCGCGGCGGGTGTGCTCGCACCCGCGGTCTCGCGCATCACGCCCGTGGAGCACTGGGACGACCGCCTCAGCCTGGCCCCGACCGACCGGGCCGACGACGACGGCGGCGTGCTCTGGGGCTCCGACGTCGCGCTGCGCCTGCGCGTGTGGCAGGACGGTGAGCTGGTCGACGACGTCCCGGAGCCGTACTCGTTCCCCACCGTCCCGGAGGGCGGGGCCGACTACCGGATGCTGCTGGAGAGCACGCCCGACGACCCGGCCTACCGGCTCGCCACCAGCGTGCGCGGCGAGTGGACGTTCCACGCGCGGTCGGACGCCGAGGCCAACTCCCGCCCGCCGCTGCTGGACACGGCGTGGGACGTGCGCGGGCTCGACCCGTCCGGCTCGGCGCCCGCCACCACCCGGGTGCGGGTCACCGCCACCCACCAGGACGACGCCTACGACGCCTCGGCGGTCCAGGACGTGCGCCTGTGGTGGTCGGCGGACGACGGCGCCACCTGGCACCGGGCGAAGACGGTCCGCACCGAGGCGGGCGTGCTCGTCGCGTCGGTCAAGGCCCCTGCGGGGACCGAGCACGTCTCGCTCCGCACCGAGGCCCGGGACGCCGCCGGCGGTGCGGTCAAGAAGACGGTAATCCGGGCCTACTCGATCGACTGACGCCAGGCCGGATGAGATGAACGCGGGCCCGGTGGCACTCTGAGCGATCAGAGTGCCACCGTGCCCGCGCTCACCTACCCGGCCTGGGTCAGCTCCATGGGACCAGGTAGGAGATCGTGGCCATGTCGGCGTCGCTCGTCATCTCGTCGAGCTGGTAGTTGCTCTGGCCCGTGACCACCACGCGGGTCTGCGACCCCGGACCCGTCGTGACGGCCACCGCGTTGGCCACGTCGCCGGAACCACCGGCGTCGTACAGCGCGGACCAGACCTGCTCGCCCGTGGCGACCGAGTAAGCGACGGTCGCGAAGTCCTCCTGGGTCTCCGCCTCCGCGCTCTGGCCCGTGACCACCACGTGGTCACCGCTGGGCGTGAACGCCGCGGTGTACGCGACGTCGAGCCCGTGCGCAGACCCGTCGTACCGCGTCGACCAGCGCTTCTCGCCCGTCGCGACGTCGTAGACGGCGGTCAGGTAGTCGCTGCCGGTGCCCTCGCCCCACGAGTTGCCCGTGATGACGACGGAGCCGCCGTCCGGGCTCACCACGACCGCGCGAGGCACGTCCGTGTCGCCGGTGCCGCCGTCGAGCCGGTCGGTCCACAGCGCCTCGCCGGTCTCCAGCGAGTAGCCGATGGTGACCCAGTCGTTCGAGTTCTGCGCGCTGCTGTTGTCGCCGGTCACCACGACGGTGCCGTCCGGGGTGATCGCCACCGCGCCGCCCGAGCCGCCCTTGTCGTCCGGGCCGTCGTAGGTGGCGTCCCAGAGCTGCTCACCGGTGGCGGCGTCGATCGCCACGGTGCCGAAGTCGACGAGGCTCTTGCCCTCGCCGCGGCTCTGCCCGGTGACCACCACGGCCGAGCCGTCCGGCGACGCGGCGATCGCCCGTGCGGCGTCCGTCTCGTGCACCGGGCCGTCGTACAGGTTGCGCCACAGCTCCTCGCCCGTGGCGGCGTCGTACGCGACGGTGCCGTAGTCCGCGGCGCCCTGGTCGTCCAGGATCGACATGCCCGTGACGTAGACGGCCGAGCCGTCGGGGCTCACGGCCAGGGCCTCGCCGTAGTCGGACACCCCGGCGGCGTCGTACACCGAGACCCACAGGCGCTCGCCGGTGGCGGCGTCGTAGGCGATGGTGACGTAGTCGGCCTCGTTCCCGTAGCCCCCGCCCGAGGCCAGCACGAACAGCGTGTCGCCGTCCGGGCTGAGGCCGAAGCCGGTCTGCTCACCGCCGACGCCGGTGGGGCCCCCGTACACGTCCGACCACAGGGGCCGGCCCGTCGCCGCGTCGTAGGCGGCGGTCACGGGGGAGTTCTGGAACCCGCCGAAGCTCGCGGGCGAGGTCTGACCGGCGGTGTAGACGACCTTGCCGTCCGGCGAGGTGAGCGTCTCGTTGCCGTTGTCGTCGTTGGCGCCCAGGCCGTTCTCGCCGCCGTTGAAGCGGGCGGTCCAGGCCTCGGCACCCATGCGCAGCACGATGGGGGAGCGGACGGTGTGGCCGCCGCGCCCGTCGGACCACGTCAGGTGGCCGGCGAGCCGCACGTTCAGCGCGGCCTCGCCACGCGTGAACGTGACGGTGAACGACGCCGACTTCCCGGGCGACAGCGTCAGCTTGCGCGGGCTGACCTGCACGCCGAGGCCGTCCAGCCCCGTCACGTCGGCCGTGTACGTGGCGCGCTTCTTGCCCACGTTGGTCACCGTACGGGTGACGGTCTGGCCGTCGGCGGCCCGCCCGATCGCGATGGAGGGCGTGTTCAGGTCGGACGGCGCGAGAGAGTGCCCGTCCTTCTCCAGCGCGTCGCAGGTGTCCTGCTGCACGCCGTCGGTGGCACCGCAGAGGAAGGAGAACCAGTCCTCCACGCTGCTGTCGTAGACCAGGCCCGGGTCGGTGGAGTCGTCCGCGGCCACGTGCCCGCCGCCCTGCTGGAACAGGGTGGCCGGGGTCTCGGGGTCGGCGTCCAGCACGTCCGTGCCGGTGGTCATCAGGGCCGACTTGACCGCCATCGGCGACCACTTCGGGTGCTCCTCGACCAGCGCCGCCGCCAGGCCCGCCACGTACGGCGCGGACATGCTGGTGCCGCTCATCAGGTTGAAGTCCAGGCCCTGCTGTCCCGGGGGCGCCACGGAGGCGAGGATGTCCTGGCCGGGAGCGGTGACGTCGGGCTTGAGGATGTCGCCGTTGCCCGCCAGCGACGGGCCGCGCGAGGAGAACGCCGCCGTGTACGGGGCGGGCGTCGAGGTGTCGACCGAGGCCGCGGCGATCGTCGCGGTGGCGCCGGAGGTCTTGGCGTAGGCGATCAGCGCGTCGCGCTCGGTGTCGGCCACGTGCACGGACGGCACGGCCTGGACGTCGGTGTTGAGCGTGTCGCCCTCGACGGTGTTCACGAGGATCATGCCGACGCCGCCGGCCTCGGCCACCGCCGCGCCCTTGTTGACGCGCGGGTTCTCGCCGCGGTCGCAGAGCACGATCTTGCCGGCCACCTTCGCCGCGTCGAGCGCGGGCTTGCCGTTGTTGTCCGCGGTGGTGAAGCACAGGCCCGCGTTCGAGACCGTGGCCCCGGCCGCGACGACGTCGCGCCCGTAGACGAACGGCGCCGGGCCCACGACCTTCGCAGCCAGCGAGGTGCCGGAGACCGTGGTGCCGTTGCCGAGCGTCGCGGTGGACCGCGCCGAGGTGGAGTGCGTGGCCGCGGCCACCGTGGTGATCCACGGGCTCGGGTGCGCCACCGTGCCGGACGCCGGGCCGCTGTTGCCCGCCGACGCGGAGACGAACACGCCCGCCTGCGCCGCCGCGAGGAACGCGAGCTCCGTCGGGTCCAGGAAGTCGGTCAGCGTGCCCGAGACGGAGAAGTTGATGACGTCCACGCCGTCCGCGACGGCCTGGTCCACGGCGGCGACGATGTCGGAGGGGTACCCGCTCGCCGTCGAACCGTCCTCGGCGGACCACAGCGCCTTGTAGGCGGCGATCCGGGCGCGCGGCGCGATGCCGCTCACCGTGCTGCTGAACTTGTTGAGCGGACCGGTGACGGCGACGTCCTTGTTGCCGCCCGCGGTCGACGCCGTGTGGGTGCCGTGCCCGTTGTAGTCACGCGCCGACTGGAACTCCCACGGCATCTCCTGGGCGATGCCGGCGTCGCCGCCCCACCCGTCGTTGAAGTGCCGGGCCGAGACCAGCTTGTTGTTGCACGCGTCGTCGTCCCACGAGTCGTCGCCGACGGTCTCCGCGTCGTCGCACTCGCCGTCGAACCCGCGCAGGCGCTGGTAGGCGGGGCGGCCGCGCTTGTCCTTGTCGGAGAAGCTGGCGCTGTCCGGCCAGATGCCGGAGTCGATGACGCCGATGACGACGTCCTCGCCCGCCGCGGAGTGCTTCGTGAGGCCCTGCGGGCTCTTGAGCTGCGCCGGGGCGTCGGAGCCGTCCTTCTGGTCGCTCCAGACGGTGATGCCCTGGTCGTCGTCGCCCTTGTCGTCGGCGGCCGGCGCACTCTTGTCGTCGGCGGTGGTGGTGTGCACCAGCACGTCCTCGGTGACCGACACGACGCCCGGCTCGGTGCGCAGCTCCGCCGCCTGGGCGGCCGTCAGCGACGTCGCGAACCCGTCGAACGAGTACACGTACTGGTAGATCGTGTCCTTTTCCTTGGCGCCCACGCTCGACAGGGCGGCGCGGTGTCTGCCCTTGAGGTGCTTGGCGTACTCGACCACCTCGGGGGCGGTCGGGTCGACCTTCTCGCCGTCGGCCGGCTTCGTGGCGGCCAGGCCGGCCACGCCACCCGTGTAGGTCGCGACGGGCTCCAGCGCCATCTGGACTATGTAGTTCTTCTTCGCCGTGGCCTCGGGCTGTGCCCCGGCCGCAGGAGTCGTCGCCGTCGCCGTGAGCGCGAGCGCGATCGTCACCGCCGCCGCGCGGCGCACATGCCCGCGTGACAGCCGGCGTTCGTCGGACCGTCGGTCCATGTGCCCTCCTCTGGATCAGCCGCGGTGCATCCGCGGCTGATCAGTGAACGTAATGGCATCGATTGTCGGAAACATCAGTGCCATACACTGACTTTTGCCTCACGACGGGCATCCCCGGCCCCCGGGTACGACACGGAGGGAGCGGCCGTTGAGTCTTGACCAGACGACTGCCGCGCCGGCCCGACCGCGAGTTTCACCCGTCCTGGTGGGCCGCACCGCAGAGCTCGAGGCCCTGGTCCGCAAGGTCCTCGCAACCCCCTCGCTGGTCGTGATCGACGGCGAGGCGGGCGTCGGCAAGAGCCGGCTCGTCCGCGAGCTCGCCACCGACCCGGCGCTCGCAGGCCGCCCCGTGCTGATCGGGCACTGCGAGCACCTCCAGGAGCCCCTGCCGCTCGCGCCGGTGCTCGACGTGCTCTCGCACCACGCGGACCTGGTGCCGCCCGGCGACCACAACCCGATCGTCGGCGCCCTCGCCCCGCTGGTCCCGGAGCTCGGCGACCGCCTCCCGCCGCCGCCCCCCGAGCTGGCCGACCAGGGTGCCGCCCGGCACCGGGTGTTCCGCGCCGCCGCCGAGCTGCTGGACCGGATGGGCCCCGCCGTGCTGGTCCTGGAGGACGTGCACTGGGCCGAGAGCAGCACCTTCGACTTCCTGACGTTCCTCGCCGCGCACCAGCCCGCGGGCCTGTGCATCGTGCTGACCCTGCGCAGCGGCGGGGCGCCGCTCCCGGTCCGCGAGTCGTTCGCCCGGGCGGCGTCCGGCCCGCCGCTGGCCCTCACCCTGCGCCCGCTCGACCCCGCCGGCGTCGGCGAGCTGGCCGGGCGGATCCTCGGCGCCCCGGTCTCCGACGCGTTCGCCGCCTCACTCCACGAGCGCACCGGCGGCATCCCGTTCGTGGCCGAGGAGGTGCTCGGCACCCTGCACGAGACCCCGTTGCCCGACGACGGCGCGCACCAGGACGACGTGCTCACCGACCTCGCGGTGCCCACCGCGCTGCGCGACGTCGTGCTCGGGCGGCTCGACGGCGTCGCCGAGGGCACCCGCGAGGTGCTGGGCGTCGCCTCCGTGCTCGACCACCCCGTCGACGTCGACCTGATCGCGGAGGTCACCGGCCTCCCGCCGGCCGACGTCGTCGCCGCCCTGGTCGACGCGATCACCGCGGGCCTGCTGCACGAGCAGGACGGGCAGGTGCGGTTCCGGCACGTGCTGGCCGAGCAGATCGTCTACGACGCGCTGCCCACGCCCACCCGCCGGCTGCTGCACCGCACGGTCGCCCGCGCCATCGAGGACCGCGAGGGCCCGCGGCCCGTGGCCCGCCTGGCGCACCACTACCAGCGCGCGGGGGACACCATCCGGTTCGTCCGCTACGCGGAGGACGCCGCCGACCTGGCCGTCACGCACGGCGACGACGCCCACGCCGCGCGGCTCCTGGTGCAGGCCATGGAGACCGACCTGCCCACCGACCACCGGCTGCGGCTGGCGGTCAAGCTCGGCCGGGCCGCGGTCGACGGCCTGGCCCACGTCGAGGCTGTGCCGCTGCTGCAGCAGCTCCTGGCCACCGAGCTGCTGCCGAGCGACGTGCGCGGCGAGCTCCGGTTCGCCCTGGGCCGGCTGCTGCGCCAGCAGGGCCTGGCCGACGCCGGCTACCGCGAGATCGAGCAGGCCCTGCCCGACCTCGCCGCGCACCCCGCGTTGCTCGCGCGGGCGCTCGCGGTGCTCGCCGCGCCCGAGACCGTGGCCGACCGCCCCATGACCGTGCACGCGGCGCGCGGCGAGCAGGCCCGCGACGCCGCGCGGCGCAGCGGCGCCCCCGACGTGCAGCTCGCGGTGCGCATCGCCGACGCGTCGCTGCTGATCGAGCAGGGCCGGCCCGAGGGCTGGTCGGTCGTGGAGGAGCTGCTCGCCGACGAGGCCCTGGCGGACTACCCGCGCGAGCACGCGCGTGCCTGCGTGAACTGGTCGCAGGCGGCGCTGCACGTGGGGCACGTGCGGCGCGCCGAGCGGCTGCTCGCCGAGGGGCGGCGCGTCGTGGCGGCCGCCGAGTACCTGCGGGTCACCGACGTGATCGAGCTGGTCGCGGCCGCCGTCGACTGCTCCGCCGGGCGCTGGGCCGACCTGGCCGGCCGCGCGCACGAGCTGGTGGTCCGCCGTCCGGGCTACGACGCCGCCACCCTGGACGACCACCTGCTGCACGGCATCATGCTGGCCGCCTCCGGCGGCACCCAGGAGGCCGTCGCCCACTTCACCGCGCTCGTCGAGGACGCCGCCCGCGTGGGCGCCGTCTGGCCGCTGCTCGCCGGCCGCAGCGCGCTGGCCCGCCTGCTGCTCACGCTCGACGACGTCGAGGGCAGCGCCCACCAGGCCGGTCTCGCCGTCGCGACGGCGCGGCAGAAGGGCAACTGGGTGTGGGCGGCGGAGCCCCTGCTGTGCCTGGTCGACGCGCTCGTGATCCAGGGCCGGACGGCGCAGGCCCGGGCGCACGTCGAGGAGCTGGCCGCCGGGCTCGGCGTGGTCGACGCCCCGCTGGCGCTGGCGGCCCTGCTCTCGTGCCGGGCGGTCGTGGCGCACGCCGACGGCGACCACGGCGCCGCCGTCGGGCTGCTGCGCCAGGCGCGTACGGTCGTGGCCGACGCCGGGCTGCGCCACGAGGAGTCGCGCGTCGTCGAGCGGCTGGGCGTCTGGCTGGCCGAGGACGGCGACGCCGAGGGCGCCGCGCTCCTGGAGGAGGCGCTGCGCGGCTACGGCGGCCGCGCCGCGAGCAACGACGTCGCCCGGGTCACGCGGACCCTGCGCCGCCTGGGCCTGCCCGTGCCCTACCCGTGGCGCGGCGGCCGGCGCTCCAACGGGCTCGGGCTCTCCGGCCGCGAGCGCGAGGTCGCGCTGCTCGCCGCGCAGGGCCGCACCAACCGGCAGATCGCGGCCGACCTGTTCCTCTCGCCCCGCACGGTCGAGAGCCACGTGCGCAACGCCCTGCGCAAGCTCGGCTGCACCTCCCGCGCCGACCTCGCCGTCCACCTGCTCGACGACGCGGGCGAGGACCGCACGCCCGCAGCAGGCTGACCCACCCGTCTCACCCGTCTCACCCGACTCGCCCGTCCCGCCCACCCGCCCACCCGGCTGACTGGGCGACACGAGGATGCCGAGTCAGCGGGTTGGTCCGACCACCTCGCTGACTGGGCGATCCGACGACGGCGAGTCAGGCGGGTGGTCCGACCACCTCGCTGACTCGGCGATCCGACGACGGTGAGTCAGTCGGCTGGGCGGCCTCATCCGGCAGTTTGGGGCCCGATCGTCAAACCGGTTGACCGGATCGTCAAACCGGTTTTACGTTGACGGCCCCGATGACGGAGGAGTGCGATGGACAGGCCGACGATCGACGACGTCGCCCGCGCGGCGGGCGTCACCAAGGCGACGGTGTCCCACGCCTACAGCGGCAAGCGGCCGATCTCCGCGACGACGAAGGCCCGGGTGTTCGCCGCCGCGCAGCGGCTCGACTGGGTCCCGAGCTCACGGGCCCGCGCGCTGGCCGCGCGGCGCACCGACGCGGTGGGGGTCGTGCTGTCCCGCGATCCTTCGATCCTGGCGTCCGACGCCTTCTTCCCGGCGTTCATCTCGGGCGTCGAGGCAGTGCTCGCGGAGCACGAGATCGCTCTCGTGCTCCAGGTCGCGAGCACCCGCACGGCGGAGGAGCGCGCCTACCGCGCCATGGCGAGCGGACGGGCGGACGGCGTCATCGTCCTCGACCTGCACCGCGTCGACTGGCGGGTGGGCTACCTCCAGCAGATCCGGCTGCCGGCCGTGCTGCTCGGGGCGTACGACGCCGAGAGCCCGTTCTCGACCGTCCGCACGGACGATGCCGCGCCGGTCCGCGACCTGGTCGCCCACCTGCGCGACCTCGGCCACACCCGGATCGCCCACGTGTCGGGTCCGCTCGACTACGTGCACTCGCACGCCCGCGCGGGGGCGTACGTCCGCAGCGTCGGCAGCAAGGAGCTGCTGCGCGAGGGGGACTTCACCGCCGGGAGCGGCCGCGCCCTCACGGCCGAGCTGCTCGACCTGCCCGACCGGCCGACGGCGATCCTCTACGCCAACGACACGATGGCCATCGCCGGCTATTCCTACGCCCGGAGCCGGGGCCTGCTGGTCCCCGACGACCTCGCCGTCGCCGGTTTCGACGACGACCATCTCTCGGCTCACCTGAGCCCCGCCCTGACCAGTGTCTCGACCGACCCGTTCCGGCGGGGGCGGGTGGCTGCCGAGCGGCTGCTGGCCGACCTCGCCGGCGAGCCGCCCGAGTCCGTGACGGTCGACTGCAATGCGCTTCGCCTGCGAGCCAGCACTGCCGGCCCCGCACCCGAGGCACCCCACACCGAACTCGAGGAGGAGTTCTCATGAAGCACCCCCGTCTGGCCGGAACGGCCGCCCTGCTCACCGCGGTGGCCCTGACCGCCGCCTGCTCGTCCGGCGGCGGCGGAGGTGACGGCGGCGGCGAGAGCCCCTCCGGCACCGGCCCCATCACGGTCTGGCTGTCCAACAACGAGCAGGAGGTCGGCTGGGGGAAGGACGTCGTCGACGCCTGGAACGCCGATCATCCCGACGAGAAGGTCACCGCCCAGGAGATCCCGGCCGGCTCGTCGTCCGAGGAGGCCATCACCGCCGCGATCACCGCGGGCACGGCGCCCTGCCTGGTCTACAACATCTCCAGCGCCGCGGTGCCCGGCTGGGTCCGCCAGGGCGGGCTCGTGAACCTGTCCCAGTTCGAGGACGGCACGAGCTACATCGAGGACCGGGTGGGCGAGGGCGCGCAGACGTACCTCACCGACGACGGCTACTACCAGCTCCCCTGGAAGTCGAACCCGGTCATGGTCATGTACAACAAGAAGGTCTTCGAGAAGGCCGGGATCGACCCGGAGAACCCGGACATGGCCACCTACGACGACTTCCTCGCGGGCAGCCGCAAGATCGTGGAGTCGGGCGCCGCGGACAGCGCCATCTGGCCCTCGCCGACCAACGAGTTCTTCCAGCCGTGGTTCGACTTCTACCCGCTGTACCTGGCCGAGTCGGGCGGCACGTCCCTGGTCGAGGACCAGCAGGCGACGTTCGACGACGAGAACGGCAAGGCCGTCGCGGACTTCTGGGCGACGATCTACTCCGAGGGCCTCGCGCCGAAGGAGGCGTCGACCGACGACGCCATGTCGGCCGGCACCACTGCCATGCAGATGGCGGGCCCGTGGGCCATCGCGTCGTACGCCGAGAGCGTCGACGTCGGCTTCATGCCGGTCCCGACGTCGACCGGCGAGGCGGAGCCGATCACGTTCGCCGACTCCAAGAACGTCTCGATGTTCACCTCGTGCGAGAACCAGGCCACCGCCTGGGAGTTCCTCAAGTTCTCCACCAGCGAGGAGAGCGACGGCCAGCTCCTGGAGGCCACCGGCCAGATGCCGCTGCGCACCGACCTGGCCACCACCTACGCGGACTACTTCGCGGCGAACCCCGCCTACGAGGTGTTCGCCGACCAGGCGCAGCGCACCGGCGACGTGCCGAGCATCCCGAACTCGGTCGAGGTGTGGCAGGCCTTCCGCGACGACTACTCGTCGGCCGTCATCTTCGGCAGCAGCACCGTCGAGGAGTTTTTGAGCGGCGCCGCGGAGACCATCAACGGGCTCGTCCAGGGCTGATCCGGGTGAGCACGGCAACAGGTGAGCTGCGCACCACCGAGGTGCGCGCCACGCGGCAGAGATGGTGGGGGCGGCAGCCGATCGGCACGCTGTTCGCGCTGCCCTACCTCGTCTTCGTCCTCGCGATCTTCGCCTACCCGCTCGGGTTCGCCGTCTACATCGCGTTCCACGACTACTTCTTCACCGCGCCCGGTGTCGACGTGCCCAAGCCGTTCGTGGGGTTCGACAACTTCGCTGCCGTGCTCACCGACCCGCAGGTGCTGGAGGCCTTCCGGAACATCGGGGTCTTCCTGGTCATCAACGTGCCGCTCACGGTGGTGCTGTCGATGGTGCTGGCCACGGCCCTGAACGCGGGGATCCGCTGGGCGGCGGCGTACCGCATCGCCTTCTACGTGCCCTACCTGACGGCGAGCGTGTCGCTGGTCGGGGTGTGGATGCTGCTGTTCTCGTCGGGCGGGCTGGTCAACTCGGTCCTCGGGCCGCTGGCCCCGGACCCGTCGTGGCTGGTCAGCTCGTCACTGGCCATGCCGACCATCGCGCTCTACGTCACCTGGAAGCAGCTGGGGTTCTACATCCTGCTGTACCTCGCGGCGCTGCAGAGCGTGCCGCGCGAGCTGCACGAGTCGGCGGCGACCGACGGCGCGAACGCCTGGCAGCGGTTCCGCAACGTGACCGTGCCCGGCGTCCGCGCCACCACGGTGCTGGTGCTCGTGCTCGCGATCATCACCGGCGCCAACCTGTTCACCGAGCCCTACCTGCTGACCAACGGCGGCGGCCCCGACGGCGCGTCCGTGACCCCGGTGCTGCTCATCTACCAGCGCGGCATCCAGCAGCAGAACCCGGACACCGCGGCGGCGATCGGCATGCTGCTGGTCATCGTCGTCGGCGTCCTCTCGCTCGCCGCCAACCGCATCAACCGGGAGCGCTGACATGCGACGACAACGCGGGACCTGGGTGCGCTACCTGCTGCTCACCCTCGCGGCGGCCGTGTTCGCCTTTCCCTTCTACTACATGGTGGTGGGGGCCTTCCAGGAGAGCCCCACCAACACCCCCGACCAGCTCCTGCCGACCTCCGGCTGGACGCTCGAGAACTTCGCGGCGATCGACTCGCGGATCGACCTGCTCGGCTCGCTGGGCAACTCGCTGATCTTCACCGCCGGCGTGCTGCTGGGCACGGTGACGTTCGGGCTGCTGGCCGGGTACGCGATGGCCCGGCTGGACTTCCGCGGCCGGGGCGCCACCTGGGTGCTCATGCTGCTGGTCCAGATGGTGCCGTTCCAGCTGCTGATGATCCCGCTGTACGTGCAGATCACGCGGGGTTTCGGCCTCGGGGACACGTACCTCGGGATGATCCTGCCGTTCGCGATCAACACGACCGCCGTCTTCATCTTCACGCAGTTCTTCCGGGCACTGCCGCAGGAGATGTTCGAGGCGGCGCGGATCGACGGCGCGAGCGAGCTGCGCATCCTGCGCTCGATCGCCGTGCCGCTGGTCAAGCCCGCTCTGACGACGGTCGTGCTGGTCACCTTCATCGGGCCGTGGAACGAGTTCCTCTGGCCGTTCCTCATCACCAAGGACGCCACGCTCCAGCCGCTCGCGGTCTCCCTGGCGAACTACATCTCCAACGTGGCCCAGTCCACCGCCAACCCGAACGGCGCGATCCTCGCGGGCGCCACCACGCTCGCGTTCCCCGTCGTCATCCTGTTCTGCCTGTTCCAGCGGTACTTCACCGCATCCAACATCGGCTCCGCCGTGAAGGGCTGACCCACAAACATGGACGTCACCAGCATGTTCACCCACGCCACGTTCCCGCTCGGGCCGTTCGTCCCGTACGAGAACAACCCGATCCTGCGCCCCCGCGGGGGCAGCTGGGAGTCGGCGAACCTCTACAACCCGGCGGCCCTGGTGGTCGACGACGAGGTGGTGCTCCTGTACCGGGCCCACGCCGAGGACATCGTGTCCCACATCGGGCTGGCCCGGAGCAGCGACGGCTTCCACTTCGAGCGTGAGGCCGAGCCCATCCTGTCGCCGTCGGAGGACTACGAGCGCTACGGGTGCGAGGACCCCCGCATCGCGTACATCGACGGCACGTTCTACCTGACCTACACGGGCTGGGACCGGCACAGCGCCCAGCTCTGCCTCGCCACCTCCACCGACCTGCACGACTGGACCAGGCACGGGCCCATGTTCGAGTCGTTCGACACCTTCGCGACCGTCGACCCGCGCGGCTTCAACTGGTCCAAGGCCGGCGTGATCGTGCCGGTGCGGATGCAGGGCAAGTGGTGGATGTACTTCGGCGAGGGCGCCATCTACTGGGCCACCAGCGACGACCTGATCCACTGGACGCCCGGCACCCCGGACACCGAGCCCATGTACTCGCCGACGCCGGGGTCCTTCGACGCCGACCTCGTCGAGATCGGCACCTCGCCGGTGCTGACCGAGAACGGCCTGCTCGTGATGCTCACCAACGGGGCCACGCGCACCATCAACCCGGACGGCAGCGTCGACGTCGACTACCGGTGCGGGCAGATCGCCATCGACCCGGACAACCCGACCAAGGTGCTCGCCCGGCTGCAGGACCCGTGGCTGCGCCCGCAGACGTTCGAGGACCGCAACGGGCTCGTGTCCAACGTGACGTTCGTCGAGGGCCTGGTGCACTTCCAGGACAAGTGGCTCGCGTACTACGGCCAGTCCGACACCACGCTGGCCGTGGCCGTGCACGACCCGAAGCAGACCTGGGGCGCCACGCTCGGCGCCTGACCCGGTCGGCCGGGCTGAGCCCGGCCGCTGGTGACCATGCAGCTGCTGCCAGGACGAGTCC
>NZ_JBHWZO010000141.1:0-16095 GCF_042728455.1 Promicromonospora sp. NPDC060204 | reverse complement strand
CTGTTCGCCCCGCTCGTCGTAGGCGAGCGGCCGGTGGAGGTACGCCCCGAAACCGACGTCGGCCAGCCCCCCTCGGGGACGCGGCCGCCGGCCTGCTGTACCGCTGTGCCCGGACCCGCTCAGCGGGTCACTTCGTGGCGTCCTCCGGCTCGGGTGCCGGCTGGGCGGCCTCGATCCGCGCGTCGTGCGCGGACTTGATGAGGCTCGCCACGGTGCCGACCGCGAGCGAGACCACGATCACCGTGAGCGACAGCCAGATCGGGATCTCGGGCGCCCAGTGGAAGCCCTCGCCGCCGTTGATCCAGGAGATCGAGTTGGTGTGCAGCGCCTCGAGGACCAGCTTGATGCCGATGAACCCGAGGACGGCCGACAGCGCGTACGGCAGGTACACCAGCCGGTCGAGCAGGCCGCCCAGCAGGAAGTAGAGCTGGCGCAGGCCCATCAGCGCGAACAGGTTGGTGGCGAAGACGATGAACGGGTCCTTCGTGATGCCGAAGATCGCCGGGATCGAGTCGAGCGCGAACAGGACGTCCGTCGAGCCGATCGCCAGGAAGACGATGATCAGCGGCGTGAACAGGCGCCGGCCGTCGACCGTGGTGGTCAGCTTCCCGTCGTTGTACTGGTGGTGCAGCGGCAGGACCCGGCGCATCACCCGGATGAGCGCGTTCTCCTTGTAGTCGTCGTGCTCGTCCTCCTTCTCGGGGATCGCCTGCTGGATCGCCGTGTAGACGAGGAACGCGCCGAAGATGTAGAAGAGCCAGGTGAACTGCTCGAGCAGGGCGGCGCCGGCCAGGATGAACGCGGCACGGAAGAGCAGCGCCATGATGATGCCCACCATGAGCACCTTCTGCTGCTGGTCACGCGGGACCGCGAACCGGGCCATGATGATGACGAACACAAAGAGGTTGTCGACGCTCAGGGAGTACTCCATGAGCCAGCCGGCGTAGAACTCCGCCGCCGGGGTGACGCCGCCGACAGCCCAGACGATGACGCCGTACACCACGGCGAGGGCCACGTAGAAGCTCACCCAGATGGCGCTCTCCTTCATGGTCGGCACGTGCGGTCGGCGCCCGACGATGAGGAGGTCGGCGACCAGCAGCAGGACCATCGCGCCCAGCGAGATCAGTTCGAAGGTCACGGGTAGTTCGTGGACCATTGTTTCCTTCCGGGAAAGGGAGGAACGCGCGATCGCATCGAGCCTCCGGTGAGCACAGCAGGACACCGGAGGTCTTCCTCGCCCGCCCGTGCACCAGCGTGGCCGAGACCGCGCAACGGTGCACCACGAGCCGGCCAGGCCGAGCTGGCGTCATCGGCAGCTGTGATGACGACCGGGCCGTTCTGAGGTACTCCCCTCCAACGGAGGGAAAGCATACGGGACGTCAGGTTTGTTCCCGTACGTGATCTACGGCACGTTCAGCGGAGCGTGACCACGAGCTTGCCGCGCGCGTGACCGTGCCCGGCCACCTGCCGGACGGCGTCCACGGCGCGCTCCAGCGGGTACGTGGCGCTCACGATGGGCAGCAGCACGCCGTCGGCGACCATGCCGTCGAGCACGGCCAGGTCCTCGCCGCTCGGGGTCGCCGTGACGTTCACGATCCGGTACGGGCGCAGCCGCGACAGGAGCGGCGCCACCACCAGCTCCGGCATCGGGCCGAGCAGGCCCTCCCGGCTCCCGTCGTTGGCCAGGAGCAGACCGCCCGGCACGAGCACACGGCCGAGCGCGCGCAGCGGGTACCGGCCCGCGTTGGTGAGGACGACGTCGAAGCGCGGCTCGCCCGCCGTGACGTCGTCCTGGGTGTAGTCGACGACCTCGGACGCGCCGAGCTCGCGCACCATCGCGGCGTTGCGCGGGCCGCACACCCCGGTCACGTTGGCGCCCCAGGCCGCCGCGATCTGCACCGCGAAGTGCCCGATCCCGCCGCCCGCGCCCGTGATCGCGATGTTCTGCCCGGCCGTGAGCTCGGCGGCACGCAGGAACTGCAGGGCCGTGACGGCCGCCATGGGCATCGCCGCCGCCTCGACGTGGGCGAGGTCGACCGGCTTGCGGGAGATGCTGCCGGCGTCCGCGAGCGCCAGCTCCGCGAACGTGCCGCTCGTCCCGAAGCCGTACACCTCGTCGCCCGGCCCGAACGCGGTGACGCCCGGGCCGGCCTCGACCACGACGCCCGAGAGGTCCGCGCCCCGCACCGTGGGCCGCGGCCCACGGAGGCCGCCGAGCGTCGGGCGGGCGATCAGCGGCTGCCCGGCGGCGTAGTGCCAGTCGTAGGGGTTGACGCCGGCCGCGTGCACCTGGACGAGCACCTGGCCCTCGGCGGGCACCGGGTCGGGGACCTCGCGGACCGCGAGGGCGTCCCAGCCGTACCTGTCCTGCGTCAGTGCCCGCATCCGGTCCCGCCACTTCTGCCGACGTGCGCTGCCACCCTGCGCGATCAGGGTCCTCCGGGCGCCGTGAGCGGGTCAAGGATGAACTCGGCGCCGCACTCCCGGCAGGTCACTGCAGGCAGAACTCGTTGCCCTCGGGGTCGCGCAGCACGATCCAGAACTCACCGAGCTCCGCCATCTCGCCGACCACGCCGGCCCCGAGCGCGGTGACCCGCTCCGCCTCGGCGCGGATCTTCGCGATCCGTTCCTCGCCCGCCAGGCCGGCGGCCACGTTCACGTCGAGGTGCGCGCGGTTCTTGGCCGTCTTGGGCTCGGGCACCTTCTGGATGAAGATGCGCGGGCCCACACCGTCCGGGTCGCTGACGGCGTTCTTGTCGTTCCACCGTTCCTCGGGCACGCCCCAGGCGGTCAGGGCCGCCTCCCACGTGGCGAAGCCCGCGGGAGGCGCGTCACGCACGTAGCCGAGCACCTCGCACCAGAAGTCGCCGAGCGCGCGCGGGTCGGCCGCGTCGAAGGTCACCTGGAACGTGCGGGCCATGCCGTCACTCCGTCCGTGTCGTCGGTGGTCGGCCTCAGGCCGTCGCGGCCTGCATCTGCCGCAGCTCCTTCTTGAGCCCGGAGATCTCGTCGCGCAGGCGCGCGGCCACCTCGAACTGCAGCTCCGCGGCCGCGGCGTGCATCTGGTCGGCGAGCTCCTGGATGAGCTCGGCCAGCTCGCTCGCGGCAGCGCCCGCCAGCCGGTTGCCCGACGCCGCGCCCTCCTTTGGCGAGCCCGGAACCGGGGCCCGGCCCTCGCCCTTCGACTTGCGGCTGTTGCGGTAGCCGCCGGCCAGCAGCTCCGCGGTGTCGAGGTCCTCGCGCGCGAGCATGTCGGTCACGTCGGCGATCTTCTTGCGCAGCGGCTGGGGGTCCAGGCCTCGCTCGGTGTTGTACGCGATCTGCTTCTCGCGGCGCCGGTCGGTCTCGTCCAGCGCCATCCGCATGGCCGGCGTGATCTTGTCGGCGTACATGTGCACCTGGCCCGACACGTTACGGGCCGCGCGGCCGATCGTCTGGATCAGCGACCGCCCGGACCGCAGGAAGCCCTCCTTGTCCGCGTCGAGGATCGCGACCAGCGACACCTCGGGCAGGTCGAGGCCCTCGCGCAGCAGGTTGATGCCCACGAGCACGTCGTACTCGCCGAGCCGCAGCTCGCGCAGCAGCTCGACGCGGCGCAGCGTGTCCACGTCGGAGTGCAGGTAGCGCACCCGGACGTTGCGCTCCAGGAAGTAGTCCGTGAGGTCCTCGGCCATCTTCTTGGTCAACGTGGTCACCAGGACGCGCTCGTCGCGGTCCACGCGGTCGCGGATCTCGCCCAGCAGGTCGTCGATCTGGCCGGTCGTCGGCTTGACGACGACCTCGGGGTCGACCAGCCCGGTGGGGCGGATGACCTGCTCGACGACGCCGTCCGACAGCGAGCGCTCGTAGTCGCCGGGCGTGGCCGAGAGGTACACGGTCTGCCCGATGCGCTCGGTGAACTCCTCCCATTTCAGGGGGCGGTTGTCCATCGCGCTCGGCAGGCGGAAGCCGTGGTCCACCAGCGCGCGCTTGCGGGACGCGTCGCCCTCGAACATCGCCCCGATCTGCGGCACCGTCTGGTGCGACTCGTCGATGACGAGCAGGAAGTCCTCGGGGAAGTAGTCGAGCAGCGTGTTGGGCGCGGTGCCCGGCTCGCGGCCGTCGATGTGCATCGAGTAGTTCTCGATGCCGGCGCAGGTGCCGATCGAGCGCATCATCTCGATGTCGTAGGTGGTGCGCATGCGCAGCCGCTGCGCCTCCAGCAGCTTGCCCTGCTTCTCCAGCTCGGCGAGCCGCTCCTCGAGCTCCTTCTCGATGCCGCCGATGGCGCGCTCCATGCGCTCCGGGCCCGCCACGTAGTGCGTGGCCGGGAACACGTAGATCGACTGCTCGTTGCGGACCACGTCGCCCGTGAGCGGGTGCAGCGTCTGGATCGACTCGATCTCGTCGCCGAACATCTCGATCCGGATCGCGAGCTCCTCGTACACCGGGATGATCTCCACGGTGTCGCCGCGCACCCGGAACGTGCCGCGCGTGAACGACATGTCGTTGCGCGTGTACTGCATGGTGACGAACTGGCGCAGCAGGTCGTCGCGGTCCACGACGTCCCCGACGTCGAGCCGGACCATGCGGTCGACGTACTCCTGCGGCGTGCCGAGGCCGTAGATGCAGGACACCGAGGCGACCACGACGACGTCGCGCCGCGTCAGCAGCGACGACGTGGCCGAGTGCCGCAGGCGCTCCACCTCGTCGTTGATCGAGGAGTCCTTCTCGATGTAGGTGTCCGTCTGCGCGATGTACGCCTCGGGCTGGTAGTAGTCGTAGTACGAGACGAAGTACTCGACCGCGTTGTTGGGCAGCAGCTCGCGGAACTCCGTGGCGAGCTGCGCGGCGAGCGTCTTGTTGGGCGCCATGACCAGGGTGGGGCGCTGAAGCTTCTCGACGAGCCAGGCCGTGGTCGCGGACTTGCCCGTACCCGTGGCGCCGAGCAGCACCACGTCCTTCTCGCCCGCCTGGACACGTTCGGTCAGCTCGGCGATGGCCGTCGGCTGGTCGCCGGCGGGCTGGTACTCGGAGATGACCTCGAACGGGGCCACCGTGCGCTGCAGATCGGTCACGGGTCGCATGTCACTACCGTACGGCGGACCACTGACACTCCGGTCCTCAGTGCAGCGTGCCGCCCGCCACGGCCGGTTCCGCGACCTCGCCGCGGGCCGCCGCGAGCGCCGTCCGCACCACGATCTCCAGGGCCCGGGCCAGCTCGCCGACCGGGAGGTGCGCCTCGCCGCCGTCCACGAGGGCGGACGCCGACGCCTCGGCCCCGACCTCCTCCGTGGTGCGCGGCACGTGCACGAAGCCGGAGAGCACACCGGGCCGCGCGGCGAGCGCGTGCTGGAGGGCGTAGAAGGTGGCGTTGCAGACGTACGTGCCGGCGCTGTACGTGACGCCGGCGGGGATGCCGGCCTCGCGTACGGCGTCGACCGCCGCCTTGACGGGGAGGGTGGCGAACCGGGCGGCGGGGCCGCCGTCGACCACCGGGGCGTCGACCGGCTGGGCGCCGCCGTTGTCGGGGATACGCGCGTCCATCAGGTTGATCGCCACGCGCTCGACCCGCACCTGGGTGACGCCGGCGGCCAGGCCCACGGACACGACGACGTCGGGCCGGTGCTCGTCGAGCAGGCGCAGCAGCGGGCCGTCCTGCCCGCGGACCTGGTCGAACTCGACCGGGAGGACCGCGGTGACCAGCTCCTCGGGTCCCGCCCAGCGCTCCGCGAGCGCGGCGACCGCCTCGGCGGAGGCGTTGACGGCGTCCCCGCCGAACGGCTCGAACCCCGTGACCAGAACCTTCATCGTGCCTGCTCCTCCCCCGGGGCGGCCCGGTTCAGACGGTGTCCGCCTCCGCCTCCTGCGCGACCTCGCCGGCCACGCGCTGCCACAGCGTATCGACCTGGGAGCGCAGGTCGTCCTCGCTGCCGGAACCGTCGAGGGTGACGTCCGCGGCGGCGAGCCGCTCGTCGTCGCCGGCCTGCGCCG
Source organism: Promicromonospora sp. NPDC060204 (assembly GCF_042728455.1). Lineage (NCBI taxonomy): Bacteria > Bacillati > Actinomycetota > Actinomycetes > Micrococcales > Promicromonosporaceae > Promicromonospora > Promicromonospora sp. NPDC060204. The sequence goes on along the minus strand of NZ_JBHWZO010000141.1, from coordinate 10,122 downwards.
CGATGCGGGCCCGGGCGGCGTCCTCGGTCAGGCCCCGGCCCTCCACGAGGCGGCGCACGCGCTGCTCCGCGGGGGTGTGCACCACGACGACGAGGTGGAAGTGCTCGGCCTGCCCGGTCTCGACCAGCAGGGGGATGTCGTGCACGACGACGGCGGCGGGGTCGGCGGCGCCGGCCATGGCCTCGCGCTCCGCCGAGAGCCGGCGCACCTCGGGGTGGACGATCCCGTTCAGGCGGCCGCGCGCGGCGGCGTCGGCGAACACCAGGGCCCCGAGGGCCGGTCGGTCGAGGCCGCCGTCCGCCGTCAGGACGCCCGGGCCGAACGCCTCGACGATCTCGGCGAGGCCGACCGAGCCGGGCGCGACGGCCTCCCGGGCCAGCAGGTCGTGGTCGACGACGACGGCGCCGAGCTCCGCCAGGCGCGCGGTCGCGACCGACTTGCCGGCCGCGATCCCTCCGGTCAGTCCGATGCGGAACATGTGGTCCTCAGTGCCGGGATCGTTGGAGTTCTGCCGTGGTCCCGGGCGGCACGTACGGTGTGACCGCACGTCCCGCGACCTGGACGGGCACGGGACCACAGTACGCCAGCACGAAGGAGCACGATGATCGTCGAACGGGGCCGCCCGGCCTGGCTCACCTGGACCGTCCGGGCGGTCGCGGCCGCCGGGCTGGTCGTCGTGTTGTGGGCCTGCCTGACGGCGTGGGGGGCGGTGGTGCACGGGCATCCCGCCTACGCGGTGCTGCTGGTCCTGACCGTCCTGGGCTGCGCGTGGGCCCTGTGGCGCAACCGCCGGCCCCGCCCGGCCCGCACGGGCGGGCGCCGCGTCCTCGACGTGGCTCTGGTCGTCGCCGCGATCGTCTGGATCGCCGCGACGGCCTGGCTGCGCCCGTTCACGGCCGTGGAGCCGGCGCTGACCGCGATGTTCTCGGACGACTCCGTCACGGTGACCGAGTCCGCGACGCGGGTCGTGCTCGCTCCCGCCGGAGAGCCAGCCGGGGACACCGCCGGGGACTCGAGCGGGGACGCTTCCGGGACCGCCGTCTTCTTCCAGCCCGGCGCGAAGGTCGAGGCCCGCGCCTACGCCGCGGTGCTGCGCCCGCTGGCCGAGGCGGGCCACACGGTGGTGATCGCCAAGCAGCCGCTCGCCGTCGCGTTCCTCGCCGGCGGAGCCTTCGACGCCGCCCGGGAGGCGGTCCCGGCGGCGGAGCGCTGGGTCGTGGGCGGGCACTCGCTCGGCGGCGTCGTCGCGTCCACGGACGCCGCAGACGCGGCGGACGACACCGACGCGCCCGCCGTCGGCCTGCTGCTGTACGCGTCCTACCCGGCCGAGGACCTGAGCTCGCTGCCGGTGGCGGTCGAGTCCGTCTCCGCGTCGCGGGACGGCCTCGCCACGCCGGCCAAGATCGAGGCCGCGCGCGCGACCCTGCCGCCGTCCACCACGTACACCGTGGTGGACGGCGCGGTCCACGCCTTCTTCGGCGACTACGGGCCGCAGCCCGGCGACGGCACCGCGACGATCACCCACGACGAGGCCCGGTCCCGGATCTCGGACGTGAGCACGCGGTTCGTCGACGCGGCGGGGCGGTAGAGGCCGGGCGGCCCGGGGTCAGAGGCCGGGTCACCGGGCTGTCGTGTCACAGAACCGGGCCCCTGCCCGGTCGGTCGTCGTGAGCGTGTCGTGCCGCGGCGCGTGAGACGAGAGGAACCTCGATGACCCCCATCAAGCATGCCCGCACCGACGTCCTCGACATCGCGTACGTCGAGGACGGGCCGGCCGGCGGCCCGCCCGTGGTGCTGCTCCACGGATATCCCTACGACGTCCACAGCTATGTGGACGTCGCACCCCGGCTGGCTGCGCTCGGCCACCGGGTCGTCGTGCCCTACCTCCGCGGCCACGGCCCGACCCGGTTCCGCGACGACCGGACGCCGCGCTCCGGCCAGCAGGCGGCGCTCGGCGCGGACGTCCTCGGCCTGCTCGACGCCCTCGACATCCCCGAGGCCGTGCTCGCCGGCTACGACTGGGGCGGCCGCGCCGCGTGCGTGGTCGCGGCGCTGCGGCCCGAGCGGGTCACGGGCCTCGTCAGCGTCAACGGCTACCTGATCCAGGACGTCGCCGCGGCGGCGCGACCCATCCGTCCTGACCTCGAGGCCGGCTTCTGGTACTTCTACTACTTCCTCACCGAGCGCGGACGGGCCGGCCTGACGGCCAACCGCAGGGAGCTCGCCGAGGTGATCTGGCGCCGCAACTCGCCGGCGTGGGACTTCGACCGGGCGACGCTCGACCGGGCGGCAGCCGCGTTCGACAACCCCGACTACGTCGACGTCGTGCTGCACTCCTACCGGCACCGGCTGGGCGCGGCACCCGGCGCACCGGAGTACGACGCCCTCGAGCGCGCCCTCGCACAGTTGCCCCCGGTCGGGGTCCCGACGGTGACCCTGGCCGGCCTCGCCGACGGCAACTTCCCCGTGACCGACGGGGTCCCCGACACCGGCCGCTTCACGGGCCCCCGCCTGCACCGCCGGGTGCCCGACGCCGGGCACAACCTCCCCCAGGAGGCGCCGGACGCGTTCGTCCAGGCGGTGCTCGACGTGACCCGGCTGGCGGCCGGCCGGGACCGGGTGCCGGACCCGTCCTAGCCGCCGCCGGGGCACGCCCCCGGGTCGTCAGACCCGGGCCGGCGTCCGCGTGGGCTTGCGCTCGGGCGTGAACGCCACCGGCAGCACCGCCGGGTAGCGCGACCAGGGTGACGGCGCCCAGGTGACCTGCGGGTCGGTCAGCCGGAGGTCCAGCCGCTCCATCAGGCTCTCCACGGCGATCTTCACCACGAGCCGGCCCGGCCGGCGGGCGGGGCACGCGTGCGGCCCGACGCCGAACGACAGGTGCGACCGGTTGCCGGCCTCGAACAGGTCGTCCTCGGTGCGCACCCGCGGGTCGTTGTTCGCCGCGGCCAGGCCCATCACGATCGCGTCGCCGGCCCGGATCTGCGCCCGGCCCAGCGTGCAGTCGGTGACGGCGTACCGGGCCGGCAGGTTGGCGACGGGCGGCTCGCCCCACAGCGTCTCGTCCATCGCGTCGTCCAGCCCGCGGCGCACGCCCGTGACGCGACCCGTGTACCGCGGGTCGGTCAGCATGCGGCGCAGCGTGGCCGCGATCCAGGTCACCAGCATCTCGTTGGCCGCGCAGATCGCCACCACCATCGAGTGCACGATCTCGGTGTCGTCCTCGAAGTTGGGGTGCGCGACGAACTTGGCGGTCAGGTTGGGCCCCGGGTTCTGCCGGGTGGCCTGCACGTGGTCCAGCACGATCTGGTCCATCGTGGTCAGCGCCGCCACCGCGTCGCCGCCGTGCCCGAACACGCCGTGCGCGCAGCGCAGCAGGGCGATCCCCTGCGGCTCGCTGAACCCGAACATGCCCGAGACGGCCAGGAACGACACCGCGGCCGCGTACTCGCCGATCAGGTCCGCGTCGCCCCGGTCCGCGAAGGAGTCGATGAGCCGGCCGCAGACGCCGCGCACCATGGCCGCGGTCTGCGCCTCGTCGATGGAGGCGAACGCCTCGTCCACCGGCAGCCGCAGCCGCCGGTGCTCCGCGCCGTCGGCGTAGTACAGCGCGCGCCGTCCGGCCGGGGAGAGGATCGCGTGCAGCGAGGAGTTCAGCGGCAGCCGCTCGCTCCAGTGCCGCGGGTCCCTGGCGAAGACGCTCTCCGTACGCATCACCTCCATGACCTCGGCGTGCCCGAGCACGAGCCAGCCGGGGACACCCGGCTCCAGGTCCACGGGGGCCACGGGGCCCCACTGGTCCTGCAGCTCGCGCAGCGCCGCCGTCATGTCCTCGGCACCGGTCAGCTCCACCAGCGCCAGCCGGCCCCCGCTGCTCTGCGGCTCGAGCTCAGACATGGCACTCCACCCGTCGATATTCATGGACTCATCCATTGATTTATGGGGCGACCTGCGTAGACGCCCGATCGAGGGTTTCTATCACGGCCGACCAGGAACGCGTAACACGCGTGTGGTCCGGATCACCCCCGGGGGCCCGCTACCGTCGGGACGGCTGTGCGCGCGGGGCCCCTGCGGGGTCTCCGTGGCCGCCGTCGGCCCGTCCCCGTGGGATTATTCGACGGTGAGGACGATTCGACGGTGAGCATGCACGGAGGCGGCGGGAGCCTGGGCGGAGGCCGCTCGTTGCGCTCGTTCACGCAGGACGAGTCCGTCACCCGGCAGCGCCTCGGCTGGGCCACCCTGCGCCGCATCGTCTCGTTCGCGCGGCCCTACCGGGGCCGGCTCACCCTGTTCGTGCTGATCCTGGCCCTGGAGGCCGCCGCCGGGGCGGCCACGCCGCTGCTGTTCCAGCGGCTCATCGACCACGGGATCACGGCCGGCGACACCCGGCTGGTCGTGCTGCTGGCGGCCGCCGCCGGCGCGCTCGCGATCCTGGCCGCCGGGCTGTCCGTGGCGGACCGGCTCGTCTCGTCCCAGGTGGGCGAGGGCCTCATCCTGGACCTGCGGGTGGCGGTGTTCGACCACGTCCAGCGCATGCCGCTCGCGTTCTTCTCCCGGGCCCGCACCGGGGCGCTCGTGCAGCGGCTCAACGGCGACGTGCTGGGCGCGCAGCGCGCCTTCACCTCGACCCTGCAGACCGTGGTGTCCAACACGCTGACCATCACGTTCACCCTCGCGGCGATGTTCACCATGTCGTGGGAGCTCACCCTCGGGGCGCTCGTGCTGGTGCCGGTGTTCGTGTTCCCGGCCCGCTGGTTCGGCCGGCGGCTCGCCGGCCTGACCCGCCGGGGCATGGAGGTCGACGCCGACCTGGGCCAGGTGATGAACGAGCGGTTCAACGTGTCGGGCGCCCACCTCGTCAAGGTCTTCGGCGACCCCGACGCCGAGTCCGAGCGGTTCGCCGGGCCCGCCCGCGAGCGCCGCGACCTCGGGGTGCGCACGGCGCTGATCGGCACGTGGTTCCGGGTGGGCCTGTCCACCATCGCGTCCCTGGCCGTGGCGGGCGTCTACGGGTTCGGCGGCCTGCAGGCCATCGCGGGCGAGCTCACCGTCGGGACCGTCGTGGCGCTGGCCACGTACCTGACGCGCCTGTACGGGCCGCTGACGGCGATGGCGAACGTCCAGGTGGACGTGATGACGGCGCTCGTCTCGTTCGAGCGGGTGCTGGAGGTGCTGGACCTGGAGCCGTCGGTGGCGGAGCGGCCGGACGCCGTCGACCTGCGGGCCGCCGTCGCCGCCCGGGGCGCCTCGCTGTCGCTCGCGGGCGTGACGTTCCGGTACCCGCGGGCCGAGGACGTGTCGCTCGCGTCCCTGGAGTCGGTGGCCGGGCCGCGCAAGGACCCGACGACGGACACGCTGCGCGACGTCGCGTTCGAGGTGCCCGCCGGCTCGATGGTCGCGCTGGTGGGCCCGTCGGGCGCCGGCAAGACGACAGTCTCGCAGCTCGTCAGCCGCATGTACGACCCGACCGCGGGGACCGTCCGCATCGCCGGCGAGGACCTGCGGGACGTGACGTTCGCGTCGCTGCGGGCCACCGTCGGCGTCGTCTCGCAGGACGCGCACCTGTTCCACGACACCGTCGCGGCGAACCTGCGGTTCGTCCGCGCCGAGGCGACCGACGCCGACCTGGAGCGGGTGCTGCGCCAGGCGCGCATCTGGGACCTGGTCGACCGGCTGCCGGAGGGCCTGGAGACCGTCGTGGGCGACCGCGGGTACCGGCTGTCGGGCGGCGAGCGGCAGCGCCTGGCGATCGCGCGGCTGCTGCTGCGGGCGCCGGACATCGTGGTGCTCGACGAGGCCACGGCGCACCTCGACTCCGAGTCCGAGGCGGCCGTGCAGGTCGCGCTCGATCAGGCGCTGGCCGGGCGGACGTCCCTGGTCATCGCGCACCGCCTGTCCACGGTGCGCGCCGCGGACCGCATCGTCGTGCTCGACGACGGGCGGGTGGTCCAGTCCGGGACGCACGCCGAGCTGCTCGCGACGGGCGGCCTGTACGCCGACCTGTACCGGACACAGTTCGCCGAGGCCTCCTGAGCCCTCGGGCCGGGCGCGCTCCCGGGCGCGCTTCCGGGCCTCGCCGTACCGCTCCCGGACCGCGCGCACCGCACGCGCGGCTGGAAGGATGGGCCGGGTGGGAACGCACGACCACCAGCACCTGCCCGACGGCGGCCGCGGCCGCCTGACCGCCGCGCTCGGCATCACGGCGGCGGTCCTGGTCGCGCAGGTCGCCGGGGCGCTGCTCACGGGCAGCCTCGCGCTGCTCGTCGACACGGTGCACCTGCTGACCGACGCCGCCGGGCTCGCGATGGCCCTGTTCGCGGCGCGCCTCGCACTGCGTCCGCCGTCGGCCCGCCGCACCTGGGGCTACCGCCGCGCGGAGGTGATCGCCGCGCTCGCCCAGGCGGGCGTGCTGCTGGTCGTCGGCGTGTACGTCCTGGTGGAGGGCGTGCTGCGGCTCGTGGCGCCGCCCGAGGTGCCCGGCCCGGAGCTCTTCGTCTTCGGCGTGGTGGGCCTGGCGGGCAACCTCGCCGCGATGGCCGTCCTGGCCGGGCGCCGGACGGCGAACCTGAACCTGCGCGCCGCGTTCCTGGAGGTCGTCAACGACGCGCTCGGCTCGCTCGCGGTCGTGCTCGCGGCCCTGGTCATCACGTTCACGGGCTGGCAGCGGGCCGACGTCGTGGCGGGGCTGCTGATCGGCGCGCTGATCCTCCCGCGGGCCCTGCGCCTGCTGCGCGAGACCGTCTCGGTGCTCCTGGAGTCGTCCCCGCCCGGGCTGGACCTCGACGAGGTGCGCGCCCACCTGCTGGACCTCGACCACGTGGAGGACGTGCACGACATGCACGCGTCGCTGATCGCGACCGGCCTGCCGGTGCTCAGCGCCCACGTGGTGGTCCGCACCGACTGCTTCACCGACGGGCACGCCGCCCGCATCCTGGACCAGCTCCAGGAGTGCGTGGCGCAGCACTTCGACATCGCGGTGGAGCACTCCACGTTCCAGGTCGAGCCGCACACGCACGTCGCGCACGAGCACCCGCAGCACGCCTGAGGGCCCGTCCGACGGCGGCGCCCGCCGGACGGACCGCCGACCCGCCGGACGCGTCTACCGGACCGACGTCGGGTTCCGGATCGCCGCCTCGATCCGCGCGAGGACCGCCCGGGACCGGTCCAGCTCGGCCCGGTAGCGCTCCGGCAGGTCGGCGGCGAGCCGGCGGCGCATCTCCACGGCCTCCCGCGCCAGCCCGAGGGCCGCCACGTTGTCCCCCGCGGCGCTCAGCGCGCTGGCGAGGTTGGAGAGCGTGAGCGCCAGGTCCGGCCGGTGCTTGTCGGGGTTCTCCACGGCGAGCTGACGCCGCATCGCGACCGCCTCCCGCATGGGCCCCAGCGCCTCGGTCGGCTTGTCCAGGTCGAGCTGCGTGGCCCCCAGGTTCGCGAGCGCCTCCGCGAGGCCGGTGCGGTACTTCTCCGGCTGGTCCCGCACGAGCCGGCGCAGCATGTCCACCGCCTCCTGCGTGGGCCGCAGCGCCTCCTCGAACCGGCCCAGGTCGGCGTACCGCACCCCCAGGTTGGACAGCGACTGCGCGAGGTACTTCAGCGACCGGGCGTTCCGGCGGGCGAGACCCCGGCGGATGCCCACCGCCTCCTCCTCCAGCAGCACGGCCTCGTCGAACCGGCCGCGCCGGGCGTAGGTGACGCCCAGGTTGGACAGCGAGTGCGCCAGGTAGTGCAGGTACCGTGCGGGATGCTCGCGGGCGAGCTCGCGCCGGATCTCCAGCGCGTCCCGCTCCAGCCGGAGCGCCTCGTCGGCGCGGCCCGTGGTCGAGTACAGGGCGCCGAGCGCGGACAGGGCGCCCGACAGGTCGGCACGCGTGCCCCGGGCGTTCTCGTCGGCCAGGCGCCGCTGGATCTGCAGCGCCTCGACCAGCACGGACCCGGCCTCCTCGTACCGCCCGAGCGCCTCCAGGGTGGTGCCGAGCTGGCCGAGCGACCACGCCAGCTCCCCCAGGTGCTCGGGCCGGCCCGCGGCCAGCCGCCGCCGGATCGCCACGGCCTCCGCGTTCGCGGGCAGGGCGTCCTCGGGGCGGCCGCTCTCGGTGAGGGCCTCGAAGTTGCCCAGCACCGCGGCGACACGGGGCTCGTACTGCACGGGGTCGCCCTCGGCGAGCCGGCGGTAGATGTCGAGCGACGCGCGCTGCGTGGCCTCGATCTCGCCGGTCCGGCCCAGCTCCGTGTAGGACACGCCGGCGTTCTGCAGGGCCCGCGCGTGCTCGGCGTCGGCCCAGGGGGCGTCCCCCGGCGCGAGGCGGGCGCACAGGGTGATGACCTCCTCCTGGACGGTGAGGGCGTCAGCGTGCCGGCCCACCGCCCAGTAGCCCATGCCGAGGTTGTTCAGCGCGGTGCACAGCGGCGGGCGGTACCGCGCCTCGTCCGTCCGGGCCAGGCCGCGCCAGAGCCCCACCGCCTCCTGCAGCACCGGCACCGCGGCGGCGGGATCGCCCTCGGCGATGAGCACGACCCCGAGGTCGGTCAGCGCCTCGCCCTGCGTGGCCTCGTCGCCCACCAGCCGGGCGAGCTCCGCGACGCGGTGCGTGAGGCGGTCCAGCACGGGCACCGCCAGCGGGCCCGACGAGCGCGGCAGCCGGCGCGTCACCCGCATCAGGCCCGCCAGGTCCGCCGGCCCGTGGTCCGGCAGGGCGGACGCCGCGGCCGCGATCAGCTCCCCGGGGACGTCCCGGCCCGTCGGGGGCCGGTCCAGGCTCATGGCCGTGGCGAACGCCAGCACCCCGAAGGCCTCCTGCCGCGCCAGGTCCCGCGTGCACGCCTCGATCAGCCGTTCCTGCCCGGCCAGCACCCGGGAGACGAGCAGCTCCGCCAGGCGCGGCACCTCGAGCAGGTGCGCACGGACCCAGGCGACGGCCTGGTCGGTCTGCCCGTCGTCCAGCTCCACGCCCGCGCGCCGCAGGGCGGCGCGCACCCCGGCCTCCGACGCGTCCCCCACCAGCAGGGTGGTGGCCAGGGCCGCCTCGGCCGTCCCGCCCGGCCCCGCGACGAGCCCGGCCGCCGGGGCCGACGCCGCCCAGCCGGCCCGCTCGTGGTCCAGCACGGCCTCGAGCCCGCAGGCGGGGTCGACGGCGACCGGTCCCGGCTCGCCGGCGTCCGGAGCCTGCGGCCCGAGCACCGCCGGCCCGGCCGCACTCTGCGCCGCAGCTCCGGGCCCGGCCGCCGCCGGACCGAGCACCGCCGCCAGGGCGGCCGCCTGCAGGTCCAGGGCGCGCGGCCGGTGGTCCGGCGTGAGCTCGAACGAGACCTCGGGCACCGGCCGGTCCAGCGCCCGCGCGAAGCGCGTCACGGCCGTGCCCAGCAGCACCCGGTCGTCCTCCGAGCGGTCCACCTCCAGGCCGAGCGCGGGGCCCGGCCCCACCTCCACCGTCCGGTCGAACGCGGGCGCCAGCGCCATCTGCGTGACCGACGGCGTCCGCCCCGCCCACAGCGTGCTGGTCCAGCGCTGCCGCCGCCACCACTGGCCGCCGGTGCGCGCGGTGCACAGGATGCGCAGGCGGCCACGGGTCCGGGTCTCCGCGACGGCGTCGAGCATCGCGGGCAGGTCGAGGCGGTGCCCGGCGTCGTCCACCACCAGCAGGACCCGGCGTGCCTCGGCGACCGCGACCACCGCCGCCACCTCCTCGCCGGGCGGCACGTGGACCACGGTCCAGCCCGTGCGCCGCATCCGCCGGCCGAGCTCGAGCGCGAGGCGGGTCTTGCCGACGCCGCCGAGCCCGCACATCAGGCGGAGCGCCACGGGCTCCCGGGAGCGCACCCAGGCGCGCAGGTCGGCGAGCTCCCGCCCGCGGCCGGTGAACGGCACGACCTCCCGCTCAGGAGCGAGGAGGGCCGCCGGACTCGTCTCGCGCGCCACCGGGCTCCGCACCTCGTCGGGTCCGGGTCGGCTCATGAGCAGCCATCCAACAGCACTCCCGCGTTCCTGACCAGCGCGCGCTGTGATACTCCGCGGGGCGGCAGCGGACCGCGTCGTCGCAGGTCACAGCGTTGGACGCTCACCGGCGTCGGCCCCGGCCACCGCATCCCGAAAAGACCGTGGCCCAGCCGTGACCCGAAAAGCAGCGA
>NZ_JBHWZO010000140.1:0-16530 GCF_042728455.1 Promicromonospora sp. NPDC060204 | reverse complement strand
TGAGCCGCCCCAAAGCGAAGAAAGCCGGGCCTCAAAGGGGATGCCGGACGGCGGAGGGTGTCGGACGGCGGAGGGTGTCGGACGGCGGAGGGTGCCCGGCCGAGCGCGCCCGGACGGCGAAGGGTGTCGGACGGCGGGGCCTCGCGCGGGTCAGACCCCCGCGAGGTCTCCCGCGACCAGGCTCAGCTCCCGGCGGGCGTGCGGCGGCACCACCTCGCCCGGGATGCTCAGCCCGACGGCCCACGACGTGTCGTCCCCCACGCGGCGGGGGACGAGGTAGGCAGCGCAGGCGATGTCGTTGCGGAACTCCCCGTGCTCCTCGACGACGGCGTCGGGGCGCAGGCGGGCGAGCTGGGCGTCGAGCGCCGTCATGTCGGCCGCGGTCCGCGGCGTGAACTTGCGCATCCCGGCGTCGACCACGAGCTCGTGGCGCTCGCGGCGGGACATGCCGAGCAGCAGCGCCTTGCCGAGCGCGGTGGCGTGCGCCGAGACGTCGAGCCCGCGCTCGAGGTCCTCGATGTACGGGGAGCCGGGGGCCTCCGCGTAGTCGACCACGACCACCCGGCCCGCGCTGATGCGGCCCAGGTACGCGCTGTAGCCGCTGCTCTGCGCGAGGTGGCGCAGTACCTCGCGCGTGTCGGGGCCGCGGCCGAGCGAGCCGAGCTGCTCGTAGAACCGGTGGCTCACCTGCTCGCCGACGTCGTAGGTGCCGTCCTTGAGCCGCGTCACGTAGCCCTCGTAGGCCAGCGTGCGCACGAGGTGGTACGTGGTGGAGAGGTTGAGGCCGCTGCGGCGGGCGATCGCCTTGACGGGCAGGCCCGGAAAGCGGGTGACCACCTCAAGAACGCGGAAGGCGCGAGCGACGCTCTGCACAAGGTCGTCGGGGCGCTCCCGCTCGGAGTTGAGTGTCACGTGTCCCCCTTGCTCGCCGGAGTGGGCCGACGGTACCTGTGTGACGGTGCCTTTTCGACAGTGCGTTGTCGAGGGTGAACGTGGTCTGACAGGTCTCGACAGGGTGGTGCGAGGGTGCGACAGTTTGTCTGCCCTCGCAGACATGTTAGCCACGGGTGTGGCCGAGGTCACGGTACAAAACAGCAAGACGGGTGGGTTCACCCTGGGCGATCGAGGACGACTGCACAGATACGGTGAATCAATGAAAATACACGAACTGGGTGATATCCGACAAGTCCCCCCGAGGCCACCGGACCGTCCGCGCGGGCCGGAGCCGTCCCGCGAGAGGCCCGCGATCGTGCTCGACGACCTGAGCGACACCACCCAGGACCGGCCCTGGCGGGGCACGCGGCCGCTCCCGCTCGATGCCGTCCCGCACCTGCGGCCGCTGGTCGAGGCGTCGGGGCTGGCCGACCCGCGCGAGCTCTACGACGAACTCGGGGCGCAGTGGGGCGAGGTGGCCCCGGTCGAGCTCGAGCCCGGGGTGCCCGCGTGGCTCGTCATGGGGCAGCGGCTCGTGTACGACATCATGCGCAACGAGCACGTGTTCGCCACCGACCCGCAGCTCTGGAACGGGCACGCGCGCGGCGGTCTGCCGCGCACGTCGGGCCTGCGCCCCGTGCTCACGTCGCACCAGCGCTTCTCCGCCAACCACGCCGACGGCGCGCTGCGGCAGCGCCTGCGCGTCCCCCTCGACGACGCGTTCGAGCAGCTCTCCGAGCCACTCTTGGCGGCGAAGGTGCGGTCCTTCTGCAACCTGCTCATCGACCGTTTTGAAGATCGCGGACGCGCCGACCTGATGCTGGAGTACGCGTCGGTGATCCCGCTCCTCGTGGTCGCCGACATGATCGGCTTCGACCCGGAGGACGGGCAGCGCCTGTTCGACCTGACGCGCCGGATGGCCGCGGGCGGCACCGACGCCGCCGACGCCGTGCACGAGCTGGACCGGATGCTCGGCGACCTCGTGGCGGTGCGCCGGGAGCACCCGCGGCGCGACCTGGCGAGCTCGCTGGCCGCCCACCCGAACATGCGGGACGACGTCGAGGTCACCCACACCCTGCTCACCGTGGCCTACTCGGGCAACCTGACGCTGACCGCCTGGGTGGCGCAGACCCTGCTGCTGACGCTCGCGGACGCGCGGTTCTCGGGGCGGCTGCACGGCGGCCGCATCGACCTGGACAGCGCGATGGACGAGGTGCTGTGGCGCTCCACGCCGACGATCCACAGCCTGCCCCGGTTCGCCCGGCAGGACGTGGTGCTGGACGACAAGCTCGTCGCGGCGGGCGACCCGCTCGTCCTGGCGATCCACGCGGCGAACACGGACCCGCGCATGGACACGGGCGACCCGTGGGACCACGTCGGCAGCCGGGCCCACGTCTCCTTCGGCACCGGCCCGCACGCCTGCCCGGCGCCCCGCACGGCGCGCGTGATCGCGAAGATCGCCGTCGAGACGGTGCTGCGCCGGCTGGAGGTCGTGCTGCGGATCCCCGCTGCCGACGTCGCGTGGGAACGGTCGCTGTGGATCCGCCAGCCGGTGAGCATCCCGGTCACCTTCCCGGTGCACGCCGACCCGGCAGCGCCCGTCGAGCAGGCCGGCCCGGCCGGGTAGGCATAGCACGCGACCCCTTTGCAGGTGGTAGTGCCCGGGCGAGGGGTCCCGGAGGTAGGTTGCGCCTGTGAGCAAGGAGGGTCACATGCGCATCGGCATACCGGACGACGGCGGGCCGCTCGTGCCCGCCACCCCCGCGACCACCGGCCGGCTGGTCGGCCTCGGCTACGAGGTGGCCGTGGCGGCGGGAGCGGGCGCGGGGGCGGGATTTCCCGACGCCGCCTACGCGGCCGCGGGAGCCGCCGTCGTGCCCGACGGCGAGGCGTGGGCCGCCGACGTCGTGGCGGTCACGCGCGCGCCGGACGACCTCGGCGCGCCCGGCCCGGCGGCGCTGCGGCCCGGGGCGGTGCTGATCGCCCAGGTCGCGCCCGCCGCCCGGCCGGACCTGGTGCGGGCGCTCGCGGCCCGCGGCGTCACCGCCCTGGCCCTCGACGCCGTGCCGCGCATCTCCCGCGCGCAGTCGCTCGACGTGCTCAGCGCGCTGTCGAACGTCGCGGGGTACCGGGCCGTGGTCGAGGCCGCCGCCGAGTTCGGCGGCATGTTCTCCGGCCAGGTCACGGCGGCGGGCACCACCCCGCCCGCGAACGTCTTCGTCATCGGCGCCGGCGTGGCCGGGCTCGCGGCCATCGGCGCGGCGGGCAGCCTCGGCGCGCAGGTGCGCGCCTTCGACGTGCGCCCCGAGGTGGCGGAGCAGATCGAGTCCATGGGCGCGACGGTGGTCCGGGCCGACGACGCCGCGCAGCAGGTCAGCGCCGACGGGTACGCCCAGGCCCTGACCGCCGGCCAGGAGGCGGCGGCGCTGCGCGCGTACGCCGTCGAGACGGCCGCGGCCGACATCGTCGTCACGACGGCCCTCGTGCGCGGGACCGCCCCCACCACGATCACGGCCGAGATGGTCGCGCGCATGCGGCCCGGCAGCGTGGTCGTCGACCTCGCCGCGCCCGGCGGCGGCAACTGCGAGCTGACCGTGCCGGGCGAGCGCGTGGTCAGCGACAACGGCGTCGTCGTGCTTGGGTACACGGACCTGCCCGACCGCATGCCGCGGCACACCTCGGAGCTGCTCGGCACCGCCGTCGCCAACCTGGTCCAGCTCGGCACCCCGGAACGGGACGGTCGCCTCGCGCTCGACCCGGACGACGTCGTCGTGCGCGGGATGACCGTGGCCGCCGGCGGCGAGGTGCTGTGGCCGCCGCCCCCGGTAGCCGTGTCGGCGCCCGCCGCGCCCGCGCCGTCGGGCGAGGAGCCGGGCGAGTCGCGCGAGCCCGCCGGGACCCCGGCCCGGGCGGCCGGCGGGACCCGGGCCGCCGGTGGGGCGCGTCCCGCGCCGTCGTCCGCGCGCTGGGTGCTGGTCGCCCTCGGCGCCGTGCTGGCGACGTTGGCCGTGGCGGCCTCCCCGCCGGACCAGGCGGCCCACTTCACCGTGCTGGCGCTGGCCGTGGTGGTCGGGTTCTACGTGATCTCGCACGTCAGCCACGCCCTGCACACCCCGCTGATGTCCCAGACCAACGCGATCTCCGGGATCATCCTGGTGGGCGGGATGCTCCAGATCGGCTCGGCGGACCCGGTGGTGACCACGTTGGCCGTGCTGGCCTCGGCGGTCGCGAGCATCAACATCTTCGGCGGGTTCCTGGTGACCCACCGCATGCTCGGCATGTTCCACCACAGCCCGGGCGAGGGGGAGGGCCGATGAGCGTCGAGTCGGTGGTGCAGGCGGTGTACCTGGTGGCGGCAGTCCTGTTCGTGCTGTCGCTGGCCGGCCTCTCCAAGCAGGAGACGGCGCGGCGCGGCGTGCTGCTCGGCATGACCGGGATGGGGCTCGCGCTGGTGGCGACGGTCGCGCTGGCCCTGGACCGGTCCGAGCGGCCCGTCGGCGTGACGGCCGGGCTGATCCTGCTGGTCCTCCTGGTGGGCGCGGCGGTCGGCACCTGGCGGGCGCGGACCGTCGAGATGACCCAGATGCCCGAGCTCATCGCGCTGCTGCACTCGTTCGTGGGCGCGGCGGCGGTGCTGGTCGGCTTCGGGTCCTACCTGACCGATCCCGGGACGGGCGGGGCCGGCGCGACCGTGCACCTGGTCGAGGTGTTCCTGGGCGTGCTGATCGGCGCCGTGACGTTCACGGGTTCCGTGGTGGCCTTCGGCAAGCTGTCGGCCCGGCTCCGCTCGTCGCCCCTGCTGCTGCCGGGCCGCAACTGGCTCAACCTCGCCGCGCTCGTGGCCTGCGCGGGCCTGCTCTGGTGGTTCCTGACGGCGGAGGAGTCCGGGCTGGTGCCGCTGCTCCTCATGACCCTGGTCGCGCTGGCCCTCGGCTGGCACCTGGTCGCGGCGATCGGCGGCGGCGACATGCCCGTCGTCGTCTCGATGCTCAACTCCTACTCGGGCTGGGCGGCCGCCGCGGCGGGCTTCATGCTGGGCAACGACCTGCTCATCATCACGGGCGCGCTGGTCGGGTCCTCGGGTGCGATCCTCAGCTACCTCATGTGCCGGGCGATGAACCGGTCGTTCGTCAGCGTGATCCTGGGCGGGTTCGGCGCGGAGACCGGCGTCGTCGCGCAGGGTGCCCCGGCCGAGCAGGGCACCTACCGGGAGACGACGGCGCTGGAGGTCGCCGACCGCCTGACCGCCGCCCGGTCGGTGATCGTGGCGCCCGGCTACGGCATGGCCGTGGCGAAGGCCCAGTACCCGGTCGCGGACCTCGTCGCCCGGCTGACGGCGCGCGGCACCACGGTGCGGTTCGGCATCCACCCCGTGGCCGGCCGGCTGCCGGGCCACATGAACGTGCTGCTCGCCGAGGCGAAGGTGCCCTACGACCAGGTGCTGGGCATGGACGAGATCAACGACGACTTCGCCGCGACCGACGTCGTGCTGGTGATCGGCGCCAACGACACGGTGAACCCGGCTGCCCAGGACGACCCGGGCTCGCCCATCGCGGGCATGCCGGTGCTGGAGGTGTGGCAGGCTCGGGAGGTGGTGGTCTTCAAGCGGTCGATGGCCACGGGGTACGCGGGCGTGCAGAACCCGTTGTTCTTCCGCGAGAACACCGCCATGCTGTTCGGCGACGCGAAGGACCAGGTGGAACTGATCGTCCAGGCCCTCTGACGGCGTCTGGCGCCTGGTTCGGCCCGGCCTGGCCTGGGCCTTTTGCATTCTGGTGGTCATGTGTGGGTGAATTGAGGGTGACGCGCTCACACCGCGCGGTAACGAGTTGGTATAAAGGGGCGCGCCAGGAAAGTCCGGCGCAGTCCCTCAGTGCGGAGGCCGAGTGTTGACACGCTCTCTCGTGACCGGAACGGCCGCGATCGTGGGGTTCCTGGTGCTTGTGGCGACCACCGAGCTCTTCTGGTTCGGGCCGCCGTCCGGCGCGCACAACGCCGGCGAGATCTTCGCCTCCGTGGGCGGGACCGCCCTCACCGTCCTCACCTGGGCGGTCGTCGGCTGGTCCGTCGCCCGGATCGCCCGCGCCCTGCGGCTGGCCCGCATCTCGGTGCTCGTGGGGATGTTGGCCCCGGTCGGCGCGATCGTCGCCTTCACCCTCTCGGTCGACCTGGACGCGTGGTCCACCGGCTTCGGCGTGCTGGCGTTCGCGGCGGCGTCCGCGGGCGTGCTGGTGACGATCCGCCGTCGCAAGGCGGCCCGCCCCACCGCGATCCCCGGGTCGAAGGGGCACCCTCCGGTGCGGATGGCCGCGTGAGCGACGCGCCGGTCGCCGTGGTCGGCCCGGGCGCGATCGGCGGTCTCATGGCCGCCCTCATGCAGCGCGCGGGGCACGACGTCACGGTCGTCGCGCGCGAGCGGACCGCCGCGCACATCGCCGAGCACGGGCTCGACGTGGTCTCCGACATGTTCGGGTCGTGGCACGCGCCGCTGGCGGCGTCCACCACGGTGCCGCGCGGCGCCCAGGTGCTGGTCGCCGTCAAGGCGGACGGCGTCGCCGCCGCGGCGGACCTGCTGCGCGCCGCGGACCCGGTCGAGGTGATCGCGCTGCTCAACGGCGTCGAGCACATGGTGCCGCTGCGCGCGGCGGCCCCCGGGGCGGCCGTGTTCGGCGCGACCATCGCGGGCCAGACGCGGCGCACCCCCGCCGAAGGCCCAGCTCCGGCGACCGTCACGCACTCCTTCGACCTGCTCACCGTCGTGGTGCCGGACGCCGCCGCGGACCTCGGCCTGACCGCCGCCCTGCGGGGCACCGGGGCCCTGCTGCAGACCGGCGGCACCGAGACCGAGGTGCTCTGGAAGAAGCTGCGGTTCCTCGCCGCTCTGTCGCTGCTGACCTCCACGTGGAAGACCGGGATCGCCGACGCCCTGGACCGCGACCCGGCGCTCACCGCCGGGCTCCTCGACGAGATCGCCGCCGTCGCCTCCGCCGAGGGCGTGCCCACCACGGGTGCGGACCTGCGCGGGTTGCTGGCCGGGATGCCGCCGCTGACCGTCGGCTCGCTGGAGGCCGACCTGTCGGCGGGGCGGCCGGGCGAGCTCGATCCGATCGGCGGCGCGATCCTGCGCGCGGGTGCGCGGCACGGCATCGTGATGCCGGTGCTCACGGCGACGGTCGACAAGCTGGCGGCGTCGGTCGGCCGCTAGGCGGGCGTCGGCCGGCCCGCCCGCCCACGCGCCGCGAGCGAAGTGCGCTTCTACCCCGTCATTCGGCCCGGAATCAGCCAGTTTTCGGGCGCAATGGCGGGGTAGAAGCGCACTTTCGCGCGGCGGCGGGCGACGATGCCGGGCCGCGGCCGGTCAACAACAGCCGCGGGTCCCGCTGGAGCAGACCGTCGGGTCGGGTCACCAGAACCGGACCGGCAGCCGGTGCCGCGCGTACACGCTCTCGACCGCCGCGCGCACCTGGGCGGGCGTGCCCAGCCGCTCGTCGTCCAGCCCGAGCACCGCCAGGGTCGCGATGCCGTTGTGCTCGGACCACCAGGAGTCCAGGCCGCCGCGCATCTGGCGCAGCCGGCCGCGGGTCAGCCCCTGCGTCACGCCCCGCATCAGCACGCTGGAGGCGGGCGTGCCGAGCGGCGCGGCGAACGCCGTCGGCAGGCGGCCCAGGTTCGAGGCCAGGCACAGCGGCGCGGTGCCGTCGCGCGCCGCCCGCTTGGCGACGGCGTCGGGCACCATCTGCATGAGCGGCTTGAGCGGGCCCAGGGTGTCCACCCGCGTGCCGGACGTCAGGGCCGCGAACTCGGCCTTGGACCGGGCCCGGATCTGCCCCATGTCGGCCACCACGCCGGCCCGCTCGGGAGCGGGCGTCACGGTGGTGTCCACCGCGATGGACACCCCGGACGTCGCGTTGGACCGCAGGTCGCCCGGCTGCCGCAGGCTCACGGGCAGCGACACGCGCACCGGCATGCCCGCCCGCGCGGCGCCCGCGGCGAGCAGGATCTCCGTGCACACCGCGATGAGCAGGCTGTTCGCCGTGCCACCCGCCGCGTGCGCCGCGCGGTGCCAGGTGGAGGCGTCCGTGTCCACGACGACGATCGGCGGGTGGGCGGGCTCGGCGTCGTCGGGCCGCGGGGCGGGCCGGGGCCGGTCCGCGGACTGCTGCGCCATCAGCGGCGGCACCGGTCCCTGCCGCGCCATCCGGCGCAGGCCGCCCACGGCGGCGCGCGCCTGGTCCGTCGCGTCGCGCAGGTCGGCCACGAGGCCCGTGCGGATCCGCTCGCCCTCCTTGGGCAGGCGGCGGCTCTCGGACGACGGCGCGCCCTCGGCGTACCCGCCCGCGAAGGCGCCCCGGGCCGCGGCCGCGGCGACCGCAGCCTCCACGGCGCCCACGTGCATCCCGCCGTCGGCCACCACGTGCGAGGTGAGGAGGCTGAGCAGGCTCCCGCCGCTCGTCGTCGGCGCGGCGGACAGCGCCCAGGTCGGACCGCGCTCCGGGTCCAGGCTCACCTGGGCCTGCTCGTCCGCCCAGGCGAGCACGTAGGCCTCGGGCACCGGCGCGGACCCGATGAGCAGGTCCGGCAGCCTGGTGGACGCCGACCAGCGGGCGCGGGCGCCCGGGAGGCGGCCGGGCCGCACCACGCGCTGCAGGGGGCCCTCGGCCAGGCCGCGGTGCAGGGCGCGTAGCGCGTCGACGTCCAGCGGTGCCGGCAGCCGCCAGACGGTCTGGTTGACCACGGCCACGCCGAGCACCCGGCGCGTGCGCAGGAACAGGTCGTCGTCGTAGGTCAGGCGGTTGCTCGCGGCGGGTGAGGCTGCCGGCGGGAGGTTCGGCGGGATGGCGGGTGGGCTGGTCACAGGGCTGGTCACTGGTTCTCCGGTGCCGGGCGGGCGGGTGGTCGGCGGGCGTGTAGGTTGCGCGCGTGCGTCATGTCATGGCCCTGGTGGGCAGTCGAGGAGATGTCCAGCCGGCCCTCGCGGTCGCCCTGGAGCTGCGCCGGCGCGGGCACGAGGTGGTCACCGGCGTGGCGCCGAACCTCGTGCCGCTGGCCGCGCGGCTGGGCCTGGACCCGGTGCCGCTGGGCATCGACTCGGCGGCGCTGCTGGGGTCCGACCTGGTGCGGCGCGACATGCGGTCCGCGCACCCGGTGCGCCGGGTGCGCGCGCTGCGCGCCGTGGCGTCGGCCGGCTGGGACGAGCTCCGGACCGGGCTGGTGGCGCTGCTCGACGACGTGGGCGGCGCGGACACCGTGGTGACCGGCCTCCTGGGCCAGGAGGTGGCCGCCGCGGTCGCCGAGCGGCGCGGCCTGGCCATGGCGGCGCTGCACTACTGCCCGGTGCGGGCCAACGGCGTGGTGTCGCCCGTGAGCGGCGTGCGCGGCCCGGGCGCGACCCGCGCCGTCTGGGCGCTGGGGGAGCGGGTGCGCTGGGGCCTGACCCGCCGGGCGGAGAACGCCCAGCGCGCCGCACTCGGGCTCGGCGCCACGCGCGTGCACCTGCCCACCCGCCTGCGCGACGCCGGGGCCGTGGAGATCCAGGCCTACGACCCGGCGCTCGCGCCGGGACTGGTCGACGAGTGGGGCCCGTGCCGCCCGCTGACGGGCTTCCTCGCCCTGGACGACGACGCCCGGGCGCGCCTCGGGGAGGCCGGCGCCGGGTCGGACGCGGGGCTCGACGGAGGACTCGGCCTCGACGGCAGCCTCGACGCCGGGCTCGACTCCTGGCTGGACGACGGCGAGCCGCCCGTCTACGTGGGCTTCGGCTCCATGCCCGTGGCGGACCCCGCCGCGCTGCTCGCCGCCGTCGACGCCGCGTGCGCCGACCTCGGCGTGCGGGCGCTGGTCAGCGCGGGCTGGAACGACTTCTCGGGGGCTGCCGGTCCCGGCGCTCCCGGCGGCGCTGCCGGGCCCGACGGGAAGCGCGTGCGCGTCGTCGGCGCCGTCGACCACGCGGCGGTGCTGCCCCGCTGCCGCGCGGCCGTGCACCACGGCGGGGCCGGGACGACTGCGGCGGCGCTGCGCGCGGGCCTGCCCGCCGTCGTCGGCTGGTACTCCGCGGACCAGCCGATGTGGGGCGACCTGTTGCGCGGCGCGGGGGTCGGTGTGGCCCGCCGCGCGAGCACCCTGACGCAGCCCGGCGTGCTCGCCGGAGCGCTGGCCGAGGTGCTCGACGACGCCACCGCGGCCCACGCCGCCGCGCTCGGGGCGCGGCTGGTGCCCCCGGGCGAGGCGGTCGCGGCGGCGGCGGACGCCATCGCCGGCGCGCAACGACGTCAAGCCTGAGCCGGCACACCAACCCCGCCCACTCACCACGGGGCCGCCGGCAGCTTCCAGGCCTCGGCCTCGGCCAGCACCAGGCGGCGCAGGGTGTCGGCGTCGGCCACGCGGTCGGGGTCGAGGGCGGCGACGCTGAGCGTCGTCGTGCGGCCTGCCGTGGTGCAGAACGCGACCAGCCCGCCGCCGGCGGCGCGCAGCTCGGCGGCCGACGCGCCCTGGTAGTGCGACAGCGTGGCGACGGCGCGGACCGGGCCGCCCGCCGCCTGCGTGTAGCCCTCGGGCGGGCGGCCCAGGTTGGACGCCAGCGCGGCCGCGACCGGCGGCTGCGGCAGGCGGCCGACGAGGGTGTCCGGCAGCATCTGCACCAGCTCGAGCGGCACCGGGGCCACCCCGGGCTCCGCCTGCCCGACGGCGGTGTACGCCTCCTTGGCGGCCGCCCGGACCCAGCCGAGGTCGCGGTGGGCCAGCACGTCGGCCGGGATGGTGACGCGGGCGATCTTGGTCGAGTTCGCCCGGGGGTCGTCGGCGCCGCGGGTCGAGACGGGCAGCGCCACGGGCACGGGCTCGCCCGGGAACCGGCCGGTGGCGTGCACCAGGCGGGCGAGGAACGCGACGAACCAGGTGTTGGGCGTGCCGCCGTGCGCGGCGGCGGCCTGGGTCACCTGGTCGGCGGGGAGCTCGACGTGCAGCACGGGCACGCGCCAGCCGGCGTCGGCGGCGTGGTCGGCGGGCTCGGCGGCCGGGCCTGCCGCGACCGGCACCCCGGCGGAGCCGGCGGGCACGGGCTCGTCCGGCGGGGGCGGCACGGGCTCGTGCCGCGTGCCCGGCGCCTCGGCGGCCTCGATCTGCGGGGCGGCCTCCTGCGCGGCGGCCTGCGCCTTCGCCCGGGCCTTGTCCCTGGCCCACCGTGCGACGGCGGCGGCCTGGGCCGCGGCGTCGGCGGCGTCCGCGAGCAGCGCGCGCCGGCCGCGCTCGGGTGCCGGGACGACGATCGGCTCGGCGTGCGTCGCGGCGCGCACCACGGCGTCGATCAGGGCGGCGCCGTCGGCCACGGCGTGCGCGCAGGTGAGCGAGACGACCGACCCGGCGACGGTCCCGGCGCCGCCGGCGCCCGGGCGGCCCGCGACGTCCGCGGCGGAGATCCGCCAGGAGAGGCCCTTCGCGGGGTCGAGCGGCACGTCGGCCTCGGCCTGCGCCCAGGCGCCGATGCCGCCCTCGGGCACGGGCGCCGTCTGCAGGTCCAGCACGGGCAGGGTGCCCGCGGGCGCCCAGCGGTGCCGCGCGCCGGGCACGCGGGCGCGCACCACGCGCCGGTGCAGGGACCCGGCGGCGAGTCGTTCGGCCAGGTCACGCAGGCGATCGGCGTCGAAGGGGCCGTCGAGGCGCCACAGCACCTGGTTCACGGCGGGGCTCGCGCCGCCGTCGTGCCGGCGCAGGAACATGTCGTCGGCGAACTGCAGGCGCAGTGCGGGTGGCGGGTCCGTCACGCTCGTCTCTCCGGTCGGTTCGCGGTCCCGGAGGGGACCGTGGGCTTCAGCAGACCGACCATACCGGGCATTACGGGGGGACTAACTTTCACCCGGCGAATCCGGTATAAAGGTCGCCGCAAGGGGACCGCGGAACTCGTCCGACGTCGTGCTGGCCGTGCCCACAGACCGATCGAGGGACCCGACCGCATGGAATACACCGAGCTTTCGGCCTACGACCTGCCCGCCGGGGTCGTGACGTCCTGGACGCCGCGGGCCGACGCCGGGCGCTGGCAGCAGGACCCGCGCGACCTCTCGCCGGGGCACGAGGCGCACCTGCGCGACTCCGAGCCGGGCTCCTGGATCGGCTCGGTGCTCCGGGTCCCCGGGCCGTACGAGCCGGAGGCGCTGCGCCGCGCGATCCACGCCTGGCTGAGCCGCCACGAGGTGCTGCGCACCACCGTGACCCGCGACGCCGGCGCGGGCTGGCGGCGCGTGACGGCCCCGGCCGAGGCCGTCGCCGTCCGCGACCTCGTGGTCGGCCACCTGACCGCCGCGCAGGTCACGGCCCTGCTGCCCAGCCTGCTCGCCGACGTCTCGCCGACCGCCTGGCCGCACTGCGTCCTGGCCAGCGTCGTGCCGGACCAGCCTGTGGGCGGTTCGGGCCCTGACGGCTTCGTGCTCGCGTTCGGCGCCGACCACTCGGTCATGGACGCCTACTCGCAGCTCCTGTGGTTCGAGGAGATCGTCTCGCTGTACGACGCCGCCCGCCGGGGCGTGCCGGACGCCGAGCTGCGCGCGCTGGAGGTGGGCTCCCACGTGGACTTCTCCGCCGAGGACCGCAAGCTCGCGATGACGCTCGCCGCCGACGGCGAGCCCGTGCACCGCTGGCTCGACTTCCTCGGGCCGGACGCCACGTTCCCGCGCTACGGCGCCGAGGGCGTCACGCACCCGGCCGCCGACGCCGCCGAGGCCGCCCGGCCGCAGGCCTCCCGGTCCGCGTGGCTCGCCACCGCCGACCAGACCGACGACCTCAGCGCCCGCAGCCGGGCCCGCGGCGCGTCCGCCCAGTCCGGCGTGCTGGCCACCTTCGCGCACGCCGCGCGCCGGGTGCACGGGATCGACCGGCTCCGGTTCGTGCTGCCCATGCACACCCGGTACGCGCCGCAGCACGCCGCCGCCGTCGGCTGGTACGTGGGCCTGTGCCCCGTCGATCTCGACCTGGACGGCGTGGACCCCGTGCTGCGCGAGGTCGACGCCGGTGGGGCGGGTACAGGCCGCGCGGGTGGGGCCGGCGCGGGCCGGGTGATCGACGGCGCCGCGCTGACCGCCGCCGTCGAGCGCGTGCACGCCGCGGTCGCGGCGGGCAAGCCCCTGGTGCGGTACTCGTTCGCGCGCATCGCCGAGCTGGGCGGCATCACCGACGGACCGCACCTCGCCGTCTCCTACGTGGACACGCGGTTCGTGCCCGGGGCCGAGCGCTGGAGCGCCTGGGACGCCCGCACCCTGCGCAGCCCTGCGTACGGCACCGACGAGCTCTACCTGTGGTTCCTGCGCACCCACGACGGCCTCAACGTCTCCACCCGCTACCCCGACGCCCCGGAGGCGCACGCCGCCATGGACGCCCTGATCGAGGAGCTCCGCGCCTGCTTCCGGGCCTTCGGCACCGCCGGCCTGAGCGAGGCGGTCGCATGATCCTCGGCGCCCTGGGCACCTGGTCCCCGCGCACCGGGCAGGTGGTGCACGTGCGACCCACGGCGGCGGCGCTCGCCGCGGCCCGGCAGGCGCCCGTGGACCCTGGGCCCCCGTCGTTCCTCCAGGGCGACCACCTGCGCGCCTTCGCGGCGCGCCGGGCGTCCGGCGGTCGGCACCGCGCCTGGACCGGCACCGCGTCCCGCCTCGACGGGCCGTTCGACGGCGCGGCCCTGGCCCGGGCCCTGACCCGGTTCGTGCGGCGGCACGAGGGTCTGCGCACCTGGTTCGACGTCGACGCCTGCGCCGAGGGCGGTCCCGCGGTGCGGCACCTGGTCCCCGCGGACGCCGTCGACTTCGCGCCCGTGGACGTGCCCGCCCTCTCGCCGGTGCCCGGCCTCGGGTGGGACGAGTGGGTGACCGGGCACCTGAACGCGACCTTCGACGCCGCGTGCCGCCCCGACTCCTGGGCCCCGTTCGCGCTCGGCGCCGTGGCGACCGACGACGCGTTCGGGCTGTTCTGGGGCTGCGACCACGCGTTCACCGACGGCGGGTCGCAGCTCATGGTGCTCAGCGAGATCGAGGAGCTGTACGGGTGGGAGCTCGCGGCCGCTGCAGACGGCGGGGGCGCGGACGGCGGCGGGCCGGCCGACGGCGGGCCGGACGGCGGCCCGAACCCCGCCCCCGCCGAACCCCCGACCACCGCCGGGTCCTTCCTGGACCACGCCCGGGCCGAGCACGAGCTCGCCGCGGCGACCCCGGCGGACGCGCCCCAGATCCGCGCCTGGTCCGACACCGTGACCGCGCACGGCGGCCGCCTGCCGCAGTTCGCGCTGGACCTCGGCCTGCCGCCGGGCGAGACCGCACCCGTCAAGATCCGCTCCGCGACCCTGCTCGACGCCGCCGGCCTCGCGCACATCGACGCGCTCGCCGCCGCGCACGGCGCCCGGTTCACCGGCGCGGTGTTCGCCGGGATCGCGCTCACGGACGCCCGGCTGACCGGCGCGGCCGACTGGTTCGGAGTCACCGTGGTCGGCACGCGCGGCCCCGGCTTCGAGACCACGCAGGGCTGGCTGTGCAACTTCGCGCCGGTCACGTTCCCTGTGTCCGACGCAGCCCCGGTGCCCGACGGCGCCCCGGGGCCCGACGGCGGCGGCCCGGCGTCGTTCGCCGCCGTCCTGCCTGCCGCCGACGCGGCGTTCCGCCAGGCCCGGAAGGTGGCGGAGGTGCCGGTGCACGCCGCGCTCGGCGTCATGCTGGCCGGCGGCGTGCTCGACCCCGCCTCCCTCGGCAGCCCGCAGCTCATCAGCTACCTCGACCTGCGGCGGTTCCCCGGCGTCGGGCGCCCCGCCTACGACAACGGCCTCCACTTCACGGGCGAGGGCCGCACCGCGAACGCATCGCTGTGGGTCAACCGCGACCACGAGCGGCTGTACGTCGTCACGCAGACGCCGGACACCCCCGCGGCGCAGGCCGCCGTGGACCGCTACCTCGCGGAGCTGACGGCGACGTTCGCGGCTGCGGTCGCCGAGGCGGCCGCGGGTGCCGTCGCCGAGGCCGCCGCGACGTCCGCCGCCGAGAGCGCCGATACCGGCGTCGCCACGGGTGCCGACGTGCGGGACGCGCGGCTGGAGGCGACCGGTGCGGGTTCTCTCGGCTGACCTCTGGGAGCCGGCGCCCGGCCGGGTCCTCACCTGGGACGTCACGCCCGGTTCCGGGCACCGGCCGGTCCCGGCGGCGCCCACCTACAACCAGCGCAACCACCTCATCGGGGCCGGGTCCGGCGAGCCGAGCGTGTGGATCACCGCCGCGTTCGACGTCGACGGGCCGATCGATCCCGGGGCGCTGGAGGCCGCCTTCGGGGATCTCGTGGCCGGCCACCCGGGCCTGCGGGTCGAGGCGGTCCGCCGTCCCGCGCCCGAGCAGGTGGGCCTCCTGCGGCACGACCCGGACGGCCTGGTCTGGCGGCGGCACGACGGCCCGCACACGCGGACGGTCGCGGAGACCCGCGAGCACCTGACCGCCGAGCTCACCCGGCGCTGTGCGCCGTTCGGCTACCCGGCCTTCCTGCCCGCCGCGATCAGCCGCCCGGACCGGTCGACGATCGTGCTCGGGATGGACCACCTGCACACCGACGCGTGGTCCACCACCGTCGTGATCGACGAGCTGGCCGCCCGGTACGCCGAGAGCACGGGGGACAGGTCCCACGCCGGCGGGACCGGCCGGACCGCCGGCCCGGGCCGAGCGGCGGGACTGCCCGCCGTCGCCGCGACCGCGATCGTCGCCGACCCGGTCTCGGCGGATCCAACGGGTCCGGCGTCCGGCAACGTCACCGGCCCGCCGCCCGTCGGCGCCGACGACCCGCGCCTCGCGACGTGGCACGGCTTCCTCCGGGACCGCGGCTGGGCGCTGCCGACGTTCCCGCTGCCGCTCGGCGTGCCCGACGGCGAGCGGGTGGCGCAGCGCACCGTCGTGCGCCCGCTGGCCGACGCCGCGACCGCGGATGCCGTCGCGGCGCGCGCCCGCGCGGCCGGTGCGTCGACGTCGGCGGCCGTGCTGGTCACGCTGGCCCGAGCGGTCGCGGACCTGGGCGGCCCCGCCGTCCTGGAGACCCTGCTGCCGGTGCACACCCGCGACGACGCGGCGGCCCGCGGCGCCGTCGGCTGGCACACGACCACCGTGCCGCTGCGGATCGACTCCGGCGTCGGGGGCGCTCCCGCGGGCGTTCAGCCCTGGGCCGTTCCCGGCGGTGCCGCCGTCCGGCCCGCCGTGCCCGACACCGCGCTGGCCGCGACCGGCAAGGCCCTGCGGGCCGCGCGCGAGCTGGCCGCCGTGCCGCTGGAGCAGGTGGTGACGTCGCTGCCCCAGCCGCTGCGGTTCCTGCGGACGGACATCTTCCAGGTCTCCTACCTGGACTACCGCCGCCTGCCGGGGCACGCCGCGGCCGCCGGACGGCGGGCCCACCACGTGTCGGCCGCCACCCGCGCCGACGACCTCCAGGTCTGGGTCTCCCGCTCGGACGACGGCATCGCCGTCCGCGCCCGCATGCCCCGCACCCCGACGGCGACAGCGACGGTCGACGCCGTGCTGGACCGCTGGTCGGAGCTGCTGAGCCCCCACCCACCCACCCACAAAAGCTGAGTGCTGGGTATTTGTGGCTTGGAAC
>NZ_JBHWZO010000139.1:0-16872 GCF_042728455.1 Promicromonospora sp. NPDC060204 | reverse complement strand
GCGTTGAGCCATCGGCCGGGCCGCTCCCCCGTGGGGTCGGCAAGTTGCACGACGGCGGCCGCGCCGGCGTCGTCCGGGCCCGATTCGTCCGTCCAGGTCCGCGTGACCTCGAAGAAGTCGGAGCGGGCCCGGTGGAAGACGTGGTCGAGCCCGTGGCCGCCCAGCCGCGTCACGCCGTGGGGGCCGCCACGGGAGCGGCCTCGGGCTTGAAGTCGACGCCGGCCTCCTTGCGCTGCTCCGGCGTGATGGGCGCCGGCGCCGCCGTCAGCGGGTCGAACCCGCCGCCCGACTTCGGGAAGGCGATGACGTCGCGGATCGAGGCCGACTTCGTCAGCAGGGACACGATGCGGTCCCAGCCGAACGCGATGCCGCCGTGCGGCGGGGCGCCGAACGCGAAGGCGTCGAGCAGGAAGCCGAACTTCTCCTGCGCCTCCTCGTGCCCGATGCCCATCACCTCGAAGACGCGCTCCTGCACGTCCCGGCGGTGGATACGGATCGAGCCGCCGCCGATCTCGTTGCCGTTGCAGACGATGTCGTAGGCGTAGGCCAGGGCCTCGCCCGGCTCCTTCTCGAACGTGTCGATCCACTCGGGCGTGGGCGACGTGAACGCGTGGTGCACGGCGGTCCAGGCGGACGAGCCGAGGTCGACGTCGTCGTCCTCGCCGGCCGGCTTGAACAGGGGCGCGTCGACGACCCAGACGAAGGACCAGGCGTTCTCGTCGATCGCACCGGTCTTGTGGGCGATCTCGAGGCGGGCGGCGCCGAGCAGACCCCGGGCCTCCGACGTCTTGCCCGCGGCGAAGAAGACGGCGTCGCCGGGCTGGGCGCCGGTCGCGGCTGCCAGGCCGGCGCGCTCCTCGTCGGACAGGTTCTTGGCGACGGGGCCGCCGAGCTCGCCCTCCTCCGTGAAGGTCACGTACGCCAGGCCGCGGGCGCCGCGCTGCTTGGCCCACTCCTGCCACGCGTCGAACTGGCGGCGCGGCTGGGCCGCCCCGCCGGACATGACGACGGCGCCCACGTACTCGGCCTGGAACACGCGGAACGGCGTGGCCTTGAAGTAGTCGGTGAGCTCGACGATCGGGTTCTCGAACCGCAGGTCGGGCTTGTCCGTGCCGTACAGGCGCATCGCCTCGTGGAACGTGATGCGCTGGATGGGCGTCGTGATCTCGACGTCGACCAGCGCCCAGAGCGCCTGAAGGATCTTCTCGCCGAGGGCGATCACGTCCTCCTGGTCCACGAAGCTCATCTCGACGTCGAGCTGCGTGAACTCCGGCTGGCGGTCCGCGCGGAAGTCCTCGTCGCGGTAGCAGCGCGCGATCTGGTAGTAGCGCTCCATGCCGCCCACCATGAGGAGCTGCTTGAAGAGCTGCGGCGACTGCGGCAGCGCGTACCAGGAGCCGGGCGCGAGGCGCGCGGGGACCAGGAAGTCGCGGGCGCCCTCCGGGGTGGACCGGGTCAGGGTCGGCGTCTCGATCTCGACGAAGTCCTGCTCGTCGAGCACGCGGCGCGCGGCCTGGTTGGCCTTGGCGCGCAGGCGCAGGGCGTGCGCGGGGGCCGGACGGCGCAGGTCGAGGTAGCGGTGCTTGAGGCGCGCCTCCTCGCCGATCACCTCGGTGTCCGCGAGCGCCGTGGAGACCTGGAACGGCAGCGGCGCGGACTCGTTGAGGGTGACGACCTCGGTGGCGACGACCTCGATCTCGCCGGTGGCGAGGTTGGCGTTGGCGTTGCCCTCGGGGCGGCGGCCGACCTCGCCGGTGACCTGCAGCACGAACTCGGCGCGCAGCGGGTGGGCGATCTCCTCGTCGCGGATGACGACCTGGGCGATGCCGGACGCGTCACGCAGGTCGATGAACGCCACTCCCCCGTGATCACGGCGGCGGTCGACCCAGCCCGTGAGGGTGACGGTCTGGCCGATGTGCTCGGCCCGCAGTGAGCCGGCCGTGTGGGTGCGGAGCACGGAGAGGTCCTTTCATGACGGAAGACGAGTTGCCCCCGCCGGGCACCCTGACGGGCGGGACGGCGGTGGGTGGGCGCCGCAGGGCGCGCAGCGAGTCTAGTGCGTGACGGCGGTCGGGGCTGCGTCCGCTGCGCCGAACCTCAGGCCGTCGAAGAGGAGCCCGGTGATGCGCACGGCTTCGTCCTGCCAGCCGTCGGTGGCGCGCATGCCGCAGATCCCGCCCAGGGCGCGCAGGAGGGTCCGTCCGTTCACGTCGCCGCGGACGGTGCCGGTGGCGGCGCCTGCCGCGAGGAGGCGGTCGAGCGCCTGGGCCATCCGTGCCCGGGCGTCGTCGAACACGGGCGAGTCGGTCGCCATGATGGCCTCCAGCGCGACGCCCATCCCCTTGCCCACGGCCGCGTGGTCGACGAGCAGCAGCAGGAACCGCCGGAGCGCCTCGTCGGGGGCGTACTTGTCGAGCAGGTCCGCGGGCGCGGCGCACAGCTCGTCGACCTCGTGCCGGTAGACCTCCTCGACGAGCGCCTCGCGCGTCTCGAAGTGGCGGTAGAGCGTCCCGACCGCCACCCCGGCCCGGCGGGCGATCTCCTCGACGCGGATGTTCGCCTCCCCGGCGAGGAAGGCGTCCCGCGCCGAGGTCAGGACCGCCTCCCGGTTGCGTCGCGCGTCGGAGCGCAGCGGGCGTGACGAGGGCATCTCGACCTCCATAAGGTGAATCTGGTTCATGTTAGGTGTACCGTTTCCGGAACCTGGTTCATCTTACTGGTAGGAGACCCCTGTGCCTGTTCCACCCGAAGGACTCGAAGGCCTGCGCGTACTGGTCACCGGCGGCAGCCGAGGCCTCGGCAGAGCGACCGCCCGGCGGTTCGTCGCCGCCGGTGCGACGGTGCTCACCGCCGCACGCACCGCGCCCCCGGACGACCTGCGCGCCACCCACGTCCCCGCGGACCTCGCCACCGAGCAGGGCGTCGCCGAGCTCGGCCGCCGGGTGATCGACGCCGTCGGCGGCGTCGACGTCCTGGTCGACAACGCCGGCGCCGCGACCACACCGACGCCGACCCTCCAGCGGTCCGACGAGTCCTGGCAGTCGGACCTGGAGATCAACCTGCTCGCGGCAGTACGGCTCGACCGGGCACTCGTTCCCGGGATGGTCGAGCGCGGCTCGGGCGTCGTCGTGCACGTCTCGTCGATCGCGAGCCATTTGCCGCAACGCAACGAGGCCCCCTATGCGGCGGCCAAGGCGGCGCTCAACGCCTACAGCCGCGAGCTCGCGACCGAGGTGGGCGAGCACGGGGTCCGTGTGGTGTGCGTCCTGCCGGGTTTCGTGGTCACGGAGGGCGCTCGTGCGCACCACCAGCAGATGGCCGACCAGCAGGGCATCAGCCTCGGCGAGGTGCAGCAGCAGATCGTCGACCACCTCGGCATGCCGATGGGCCGGCCCGGCGACCCCGAGGACGTCGCGGAGATGATCGCCTTCCTGGCGTCCGACCGGGCGAAGTGGCTCACCGGAGCCCAGTTCCGCGTCGACGGCGGCATCATCCCGGCGATATGAACATCAACCTCGGCGCGGTCAGCTTCGACGCCCCCGACCTGGACCTCGAGAGCACGTTCTGGCAGGGGCTCCTGGGCGGTGAGGTCACCCGGACCCCGACCCACCACTTCCTGCGGGCCGACGGGTTCCCGGTGATCGTGGTCCAGCTCGTCCCGGGGCTCGTCCCGCCGGACTGGCCGGACGGGAACCCGCAGCAGATGCACGTCGACCTCACGACGGACGACCTCGCGTCGGCCGACGAGAAAGCGCTCGCGGCAGGTGCCCGCCGGCTGCGGCCCACCGGCGACGTCGACCCCGGCGCGCCGCCGAGCGGCCGGGTCTATGCCAGCCCGGCCGGGCACCCCTTCTGCCTGCGGCCCGCCTGAGGCACGGACGGGCCGGGCCCGGGGATAGCCTGACGCCCATGGCCAGGACTATCGCGACCAACACGACCGTGTCCCGGGACGAGCTGCTGGAGTTCCTGCGCTCGCGCCGCGACGGGATCCTCGTGACCAGCAGGGCCGACGGCGCCCCGCAGCTCAGCCCCGTGACGTACGGCGTGGACCCGCAGGGCCGCGTCGTCGTCTCGACGTACCCGGAGCGGGCCAAGGCGCGGAACCTGAAGGCGCGGCCCGCGGCGTCGTTCCTGGCGCTCGGCGAGGACTTCGGCGGCGCCTGGGTGCAGGTGGACGGCACGGCCGAGGTGCTGGACGTCCCCGAGTCGGTGGAGCCGCTGGTCGACTACTTCCGCGCGGCGGCCGGCAAGGAGCACCCCGACTGGGACGAGTACCGCGCGGCGATGGTCGAGCAGGGTAAGTCGCTCGTGCGCATCACGATCGAGCGCTGGGGTCCGGTGGCGACGGGCGGGTTCCCGGCGCGGCTCGCGGAGGGGTGAGCCGCCCGTCGCCACCGGGCGTCAGTCCGTCTTGCCCTTGTCCTCGCCGCCCAGGCGGAGGATCGCCCGGTAGGACAGCCAGGCCACGCCGGCGCTGACGAGGCCGGTCGGGAGCACGACGGCGAGCGTGTCCCAGGTCCCGTCGCCGTCGAGCCAGGCGCCCACCTCGCCGAGGGCGACGGCGCCGGACACGAGGGTGCCGCCTATCGCTGCGAGCAGCACGAGGACCAGCGCGAGGACGACCACGACCTTCCCGACCGCGAGGGCGAGCAGGCCGGTGGTGCGCGCGAGGCCGTCCTCGTCCACCTCCCGGGCCGCACGGGCCTGGCTCGCCTGCTTGATCACCTCCTGGTCCGGGCGCTCGGGCGCCGCCGGACGGGGCACGGGCACGACGAGGGCGGCGTCCACGTGCTCGTCCACGAGCCGGCCGAGGTCCGCGACGCGCAGGTCGTCGTGCAGGGTCGGTTCGAACGGGACGCGCGCCCCGTCCAGGCCGACCAGGAGTCGCCCGCCGTCCGGGTAGGCGACCAGGGCCGCCGTCTCGTCGAAACGGACGGTGGTGGTGCGCCGCCCGTCGCGAAGCGTGGCGCCGTCCTCCCCCACCCGGATGGTCGCGTCCACGTCGACGCGTTCGAAGGCCTTGCCGGGGAGCGGTTCGCCCGTCCCGCTCCGGAGCACCTCGGTCCCCGCCCAGCCGGACCCGACCGGCGTCACCAGCAGGCCGGAGTCCCAGACCTGGCGGGCCAGCGCGCGGACGTCCTCGGCGGTCACCCGTGCCACGGCGGACCGGCGCTCGTCCGCCGCGGGGACGGCCCGGCCGAGCAGCGTCAGCACGGCGTCGTCGTGGAGCCACATGGCGTCCTGGTGCGGTTCCTCGAACGCCGCCAGCAGGTGGGCGCGCGCCGACTGCAGCTCGTCGTCGGCCACCGCGAACCGCAGTCGTCCGAGCGTGTCCAGGAACTCGCCCGTCGCCTGCGCGGCGGTCTCCGGCCGGAGCCCGACGGCGATCTGGAGGTTGGCCTGCCGCCCGTCGAGCGTCCCGATCACCGTGGACACGTCGTACGTCCAGCCACGGTCCTGCCGCAGCCCCTGGAACAAGGCCCGTCGGGCGACCTCGGCGAGCACCGTCAGCGCCAGGGTGTCGGGCACGACGGCGTCCCACAGGACCCGGGAGCCGCCGGCCAGCGCCTCGGCCGGGAGCGGGACGGCGGGCCCGGCGACCTCGGGCGGCGGCAGCGTCGCGCCGGTCGGACCGGCGGGCAGGGCGAGGTCCAGGTCCAGGGCGGTCTCGCCGGTGACCCACACGACGGCGTTGGCCGCGGCGAACCGGTCCCGCGCCCAGGCGCGCAGCTCGTCGTCCGTCACCCGGTGCAGCCCCAGGAACTGGCTGGGCCCGAGGCCGTAGCTCCTCAGCCCGAACCGCCAGGGCTGCACCGCCCCGTCGTCGGTGCGCTCCTCCAGCGCCCGGGTCTCGGTCGCCCGGTGCCGCACCGGCAGGTCGGCGAGGGCCAGGGCGAGCTCACGGAGCGTGCTGCGGACCCGCTCGTCGGAGGCGCTCACCCGGACGTGGGTGACGGTGGGGCCCACCGAGGCGGAGATGTCGAGGCCGGGCCGTTCCACCGCGCGCAGGGCGAGGGCGACCACCAGGGCGGTCGTCCCGCTGGTCGCCAGGGTCTCGTCGGCGTACCCGACGCGGAACACCAGACCCCCCACGGTGCGGCCGGGCCGCTGCGCGTAGAGCGCACGGGCGAGGGTCGGGGTCGTCGCGGTCATCGGCGCTCCTTCGGGTGTCGCTTGTTGATCAGCCCGAACGTCGCCCAGCCGAGGGCGAGCACGGGCAGGAAGCCCAGCGAGAGGTCGACGTCGAACACCTCCCGGAGCAGCACCTGGCCGCCACCGAGGACGAGCAGCCCGGCGACCCACAGGCCCGCGACGAGGGCGACCGTCGCGGGGACCGAGCGCGGCCCGGCGTCCTTCGTCGCCCGCTGCCGCTTTGCCGGCTTCTCGTTCGTGCCGGGTCGAGGTACCGGGATGTCGGCCGCGTCGCGTGCCGGCAGCTGCACGACGACGTCGGCGGGTACGTGCGCGTCCACGTGCTCCGCGACGTCCTCGGCGCTCAGGCCCTCGTACAGGGTCGGTTCGATCTGCACCCGGAACCCGTCGGCGCCGGTGAGCGCGCGTGCGCCGTCGGGGACGGTCTCCAGCAGGACGCAGCTCGCGAACCGGACCACGACAGTGCCGCTGGGCGTGACGAGGCCGACGCCGTCGACGGCGAGGACGAGCGAGACGTCCGGGGCATCGATGCGCGGGAACGTCCGCCCGTGGATGGTCCCCTGGGACCATTCCGGGGCGGGGACGATCCCCGCCCAGTCGAGCGCTCCCGGCCCGTACCAGAGGGCGCTGCCCCACAGCTCGCGGGCGATGCCGCGGACGTCGTCCGCCGTGGCCTGCTCGACCCGGGCGGCGATCCGCGCGGGCCCCTCGAGCGGGCGCCCGGTGACCGTCCGGTAGGCCAGCGGCGGCAGCACGTCGGCCGGTGCCGCCGCCGCGAGCTCGGCCAGCTCCTCGGCCGCCGCGGCCTGCGCCGCGGCCAGGTCGTCGTGCGCGACGTGGAAGCGGAGCCCGTTCAGGGCGTCTGCGAGGCCGCCGACCGCCGCGTCCGGGCGGCCCTCGGCCTGGACCAGCACCGACAGCCGCGCCCGGTCCACGTCCACGGGGTCGTGGGAGACGTCCGTCGTCGTCGCGATGTCGGCGTCCCGGCGCAGGTCACGGTGCAGGACCTCGCGGATCACGTGGGTGGCCACGTCCGCGGCGGCCCCGCGGGTCACCAGCGCGTCGAGCGCGACGCCGTCCCGCAGGCCGCCCAGGTAGGCCGGGGCGCCCTGGAGCACGTCGCTGACCGCGGGCGGAGGCATGCGCCGTCCGGACGGCAGCGTCAGGTCGAGTCCTTCCGGCACGGCGTCGGCGGTGATCCAGGCGACGGCGTTCTCCCGCGTGAACCACGTGGCTGCCCAGGCGCGCACCTCGTCGGCGGTGATCCGGTCGAGCCCGCGCTCGCCGTACCCCACGAGCCCGTGGTCGCGGGCGCCGTGCCGGTTCAGCCGGAGGCGGCCGGCGACACCCGGGTTCCGCCCGTCGCCCTCGGAGCGCAGGATGTCCTTCTCGGTCTCGACCTGGTCGAGCGGCAGGTCGCGCAGCGACGCGCACACGTCGTTCAGGTAGCTCACGACGTCGCCCGCAGTGCCGGCCACGTGGAAGAGCGTCACGTCGGAGCGTGTCTGCCCGTTCAGGTGCGCCTCGCTGAGCACCTGGGTGCGCAGCGCGAGGTGCTCGATCAGGTGCGTGATGCCCGAGAGGGCCAGCGTCTCGTCCGCCGAACCGACCCGGAACACGATCCCCGCACCGACGTTCCCCTCGCGCGGCGCGAGCAGGACCGGTACCCCGTCGACCCCGGTCGCGGTGACGCCCGGGAAGTCCGCCAGGTCCGGGAGCGTCAGGGCGGTCATGCCCGCGCGCCCGAGCGTGCGGCCGCCTTCGCGGCCGCGTCGCGGTGCTTGCGGTACAACCGCTCGGCCCCGGGCTCGTAGTAGCCCCACATGCCCTGGACCGGGGCGTCACCGAGCGCCTCGAAGTGCGGCTGCGCCTCGGCGGGCAGGTCGGCGAGCGAGAAGAACAGCGCGAGGTTCGCGTGCACGACGGCCGTCGCCGCGGTGCGGACATGGTCGGGGTGCAGCACCGTGCCGGCGGCGACGCCGCGGACCCGGTCGACCATCTCGGGCGGGGTGGCCTTCTCGCCGTCGACGTACCGCTCGATCGCGAGGTCGACGACGAGGGCGGGGCCGAGCGCCCCGGGCGCCGCACCGTCCGCGCACTCGGCGACGAACCGCGACGTCTCCTCCCACGACCCGCTCCACTTGGGCAGGATCTGCTGGAGGTACACCTGCTGCGCCGCGAAGACCTGCGGGTCGAGCGCGGCGAGGCGGTCGTACCGGCGGCGTGCCTCGCCGTGCCCCAGCTCCAGGCCACGGGCCGTCGTGATCCGGGCCTTCCAGGCAGGGATGAAGCCGGGGTGCTCCGCGCACACGTCGAACAGCAGCCGTTCGGCCCGCCGCAGCCAGTCGTGGAACTGCTCGAACTGGTCCGCCGAGACGTGCTCCGCGCGAGCGTGCGAGCGGATCGACCAGCCGACCACCATGTAGCGCATCGCGCGCAGCGTCCGGGTGAGCGGCGCGCCGTCGTCGGCCGCGTCGATCGCCGCGGTGAGCGGGAGGTGGTCGTCCTCGGAGGCGTCGCCACAGATCGCCCACAGCGCGGCGATCACGTCGTCCGGCGCGGTCAGCCCGCGGACGACGGCGAGCGCCGCCGCCGGGTCGCCCGCGTCCCGGGCCGCCCGCAGGGCGGCGCCGTCGGGCACGTGAGCCAGCGGGTCGAAGAAGGTCGCGGTCGGCGCCGCGTCGCGTGTGGTGGCCATCGGTTACCTGTCCGGGGGAGGTCGAGATCCTGGGGGGCGTCGGTGCCCGACCGGAGATTACTGGCGCCGCGGCCGCCGCCCGGGCGAAATCGGCCCACACCCCGGGTGAACTTCGCGAAAGCACTCGGAACGGTCATCTCGACCCGGGGCGAGGGTGCGCGGGCACGGCACCGGACCTGCGACCATGAGCGGGTGCGAGAGATCAGGCAGAGCCGCAAGCTGAAGTCCGTCCGGTACGACGTCCGGGGTCCGATCCTGGAGGAGGCGTACCGCCTGGAGGCCGAGGGTCACAAGATCCTCAAGCTGAACATCGGCAACCCCGCGCCGTTCGGGTTCGAGGCGCCCGAGGCGATCCTGGCGGACATGATCCACCACCTGCCGCAGGCGCAGGGGTACAGCGACAGCCGCGGCATCTACTCGGCGCGCACGGCCGTGGCGCACTACTACCAGTCGCACGGCATCGACACGCACGTGGACGACGTCTACATCGGCAACGGCGTCTCCGAGATGATCAGCATGGTGCTGCAGGCCCTGATCGACGACGGCGACGAGGTGCTGGTCCCGGCGCCGGACTACCCGCTGTGGACCGGGGCCGTGAGCCTGCAGGGCGGCACGCCCGTGCACTACCGCTGCGACGAGGCCAACGGGTGGAACCCGGACCTGGAGGACATCGAGTCGCGCATCACGCCCGCCACGAAGGCGCTCGTGATCATCAACCCGAACAACCCGACGGGTGCGGTGTACAGCAAGGACACGGTCAAGGGGCTGGCGGAGCTGGCGCGCAGGCACGACCTGGTGCTCCTGAGCGACGAGATCTACGAGAAGATCCTGTTCGACGGCGCCACGCACC
Organism: Promicromonospora sp. NPDC060204; assembly: GCF_042728455.1. Lineage (NCBI taxonomy): Bacteria > Bacillati > Actinomycetota > Actinomycetes > Micrococcales > Promicromonosporaceae > Promicromonospora > Promicromonospora sp. NPDC060204. The sequence goes on along the minus strand of NZ_JBHWZO010000139.1, from coordinate 7,171 downwards.
ACCACACCGCCACGTTCGCCGCCGACGACGTCCTGTGCATCACGTTCAGCGGCCTGTCCAAGGCGTACCGCATCTGCGGCTACCGCTCCGGCTGGGCCATGATCTCCGGCCCCAAGCACCGCGCCGCCGACTTCATCGAGGGCCTCACCCTCGTCTCGAACATGCGCATGTGCGCCAACGTGCCGGCACAGCACGCCATCCAGACGGCGCTCGGCGGCTACCAGTCCATCGAGCACCTGATCCAGCCCGGCGGCCGGTTCTACGAGCAGGCCATGCTGGCGGACAAGCTGCTCAACGAGATCCCGGGCGTCACCTCTGTGCGCCCGCGCGGCGCCCTGTACTGCTTCCCGCGCCTGGACCCGGAGATGTACCCGATCAAGGACGACGAGGCGTTCGTGATCGGCCTGCTGCGCGCCAAGAAGATCCTGGTGACGCACGGGACGGGCTTCAACTGGCCCGAGCCCGACCACTTCCGCCTGGTGACGCTGCCCGACGTCGATGTGCTCACCGAGGCGATCGGCCGCATCGCGGAGTACCTGGAGGACGTGCGGGCCTGACGCCCGCTGCCGACCTCCCCTTTGAGGCCCGAGTTTCTTCGCTTTGCGAGGCCGCAGAGCGAAGAAACTCAGGCCTCAAGAGGGAGCGCGCCCTCGGCGTCGGCCAGCCGGGCGTGGACGTGCATGTCGTGGTGGCCGTCCGCGTGCCGGGCGGCTCCGCGGCGCGTGCCCTCCGGGGCGAACCCGGCCTTCTCCGCGACGCGGCAGGACGCCGGGTTGCGCGTCGAGTGCTCCAGTTCCAGCCGCCGGAACCCGACGTCGAACGCCCAGGCGCTCGCCGCCGTGACCGCCTGCGGCGCCACGCCCCGGCCCCGGGCGGCCGGGACGGTCCAGTAGGCGATCTCGGCCACGCCGTCGAACAGCTCGAGGTCCTTGAGCGCGAGCCGCCCGAGCAACGTCCCGTCGGCGGCGGCGACCGCCCACTCGAGGCGACGCTCCTGCGCCCACGCGCGCTGCCAGCCCGCGATCATCTCCCGAGCCTCGTCCGGCGAGTCGATCCGCCGCACGTGCCAGCGCTGGATGTCGGGGTCCGCGTAGGCGGCCTGCAGGGCGACGGCGTCCGTGTCGCTCCAGGGCCGCATCCGCGCACCGTCCGGCAGGGGCAGTGTGGGTTGCGCCAGCTCCGCCAGGGTGCCCGGGGTGATCGTGTACGGGGCGAGCTCAGCCATGCCGACACGATACGTCCGGTTCGCCCCGGGGCCGCGAAAGTTCGCGGTCACGGGGCGGCGCCGACGTCGCCCGTGCGGGCGATGGCGCGCAGGTGCGCCCGCGCCTCGCGCACCACCGGGTTCGTCTCCGCGCGGGCGGCGAGCTCGACCAGCGCGACCAGGTCGGCGGACCGGGCGAGGTGGACGACCCCATGCCGGTCGCGGCCGTCCGCGCCGGCGGCCGCGGCTGCGGCCGCGGACCAGCCGTCCAAGACACCCTCGGCGTAGGCCGGCTCCCGGTCGAAGCGCAGCAGGTTGCCCAGGTCGGTGGCCGGGTGGCCCGCGTGCGCGAACTCCCAGTCGAGCACACCGGTGACCTGGAGCGTGGCCGGGTCGACCAGCACGTTCTTGGGGTTCAGGTCGCTGTGCACCAGGCAGGGCGCGGCCCCCTCCAGGTCGACGGCGGCCCGCTCGGCGACCTTCCGCAGCCCGGCGACCTCGCCGTCGGACCAGCCGGCCTCGACGAGGCCCGGCGCGTGGGTGTCGACCCAGTCGGGCAGCCAGAGGTCGAACGGCTCGATCCACAGGTCCGCGCCGGCGAACAGCCCGGTCCGCGACATCGGCGTCGCGGCGAGCGTTCCCGCGGCCCTGCCGACGGCTCGGCCCAGCGACCTCAGGTCGTCCTCGGCCCGGCGTCCGTTCTCCCGCGGCCCGTCCTCCCGCCGTCCGCCCTCCCGATGCTCCGCGACCAGGCGCGCGAGCACCAGGTCGCCCCGCTCCCCCGGCAGCAGCTCGGTGACGAGCAGCCCGGGCAGCACGCCGTCGCCGTCGTGCACCTCGCGCACGGTCGGGACCGGCAGAACGTCGCGGACCCGGTCGAGCAGCGCCGCCTGGACCCGCGCGGCGTCCGGGGCGTGCCGCGCGTCGGCGAAGAACCGGACCACGAGCCGGTCCCCGCCGTCCGCCCCGGGCGACGGGGTCGCGAGGAACGTCTCCCCCGACCACCCGCCCGTCAGCGGCTCCAGGAGGTACCCGGGCAGGCGCGGGTCGACGCGCGGGGTCGGGGGCTGCATCAGAAGAGGGTCTCGTTCCCGACGTCCGCGCCGATGGATGCCGCGCCGGCGCCGTCGGACCGGACCCCGGTGAACGCCCCGCGCGGGTAGTCGCCTTCCGCGTGCTGCTCGCCGCCGGCGGCATCGACGCGGTGCATCGCCGCCCCACCCAGCCCGCGCTCGCGGATCAGGGGACGCACCCGCTCCCAGAGCCAGTCGCGGTAGCCCTGGTGCGCGTAGGCGCCCCGCGCGTAGACGCGGCCGTAGCCCTCGACGAGGTGCGGGTGGTCGCGCCCGAGCCAGCCCAGGTACCACTCGCGGGCGCCGGGCCGCAGGTGCAGCGGCAGCACGGTGACGCCGGTCGCGCCGGCCTCGACCAGGTTGTCGAGCAGCCGTTCGAGGTGTGCGAGGGAGTCGGTCAGCCAGGGCAGTACCGGCGCCACCATCACGCCGCACGGCAGGCCCGCCGCGCGGATCGCGCGGATCAGGTCGAGGCGGGCCTTCGGCGTGGGAGTGCCCGGCTCGACGGCCTGCTGCAGCTCCCGGCCGGCCGGCGTGTCGGCGAACGCGAGCGAGACGCCGAGGCCGATGTCGACCTTCTGCGCGGCCTCGACGAGCAGCGGCAGGTCACGCCGCAGCAGCGTGCCCTTGGTCAGGATCGAGAACGGCGTGCCCGAGTCCGCGAGCGCCGAGATGATGCCCGGCATGAGCCGGTACCGCCCCTCGGCCCGCTGGTAGGGGTCGGTATTGGTGCCGAGCGCGACGGCCTCGTGGCTCCAGGTGCGCTTGGCCAGCTCGGCCCGCAGCACCTGGTCGGCGTTGACCTTGACGACCACCTGGGAGTCGAAGTCGTGACCGGCGTCGAGATCGAGATATTCGTGAGTATTGCGGGCAAAGCAGTAATAACAGGCATGACTGCATCCACGGTAGGGATTGACCGTCCACCGGAACGGCATCTGGGACGCCGCCGGCACCTTCGACAGCGCGCTCTTGGCGAGCACCTCGTGGAACGTCACCCCCGCGAACTCGGGCGACCGGACGGTACGCAGCAGCCCGGCGCCGCGCAGCCCGGGCAGCTCGAGCCCGGGCAGCGCGCCGTCGTCGTTCGAGATCGCCTGACCTTGCCAACGCATGATCCGATTCGAACATTCGTTCGAGCCGACGTCAAGTTGCCCACAGGGCCTGGGCGGGCGCGCCGGAACGAGCCCGTCAGGGCAGCGGCGCCTCGCACGTCGCCGCCGGGTCCCCGTCGGCAGACACCACGGCCGCGACGCGCCACTGCGCGCGTTCGGTCGCGGACAGGGCGCGCGGCGGCTCCACGGTCAGGACGCCGTCGCCGGGGACGACGTCGCGGACGGTCGGGTAGGCGGCGCCGGCGGCGTCGGTGAAGGTCACCGCGACCACCGAGCCCGCCGGTGCCGTGACCGCGAGGTGGTCCCTCGGGTCGGGCAGGCGCAGGCCGAGGACGTCGCGGTACTGGTCCACCCAGCCGGCGGACACGCCGGCCGGGCAGTCGAGCGCGACAAACTCGGCCTCGACCGGGCTGAGCGCGAGCACCGCGGTGGATCCCACAAGGCTCGCACCGAGCACGATGGCGGGCACGGAGAACCGGCGGCGCGCCCGGCGCGGCGCGTGCAGCCGGTTGTCGTCCGCGGCGCCCGCGTGCTCGCGCACCGCGCGGTGCGGGTTCCGCGCCCACCGCGTCCGGACCAGCCTGCCGGCTGCCCGGATGCGACGTCGTCTCACGGGTGCCGCAGCCGGCGCACCGGCCGCGCCCGTCACCCCGACGAGCGACTGCTCCCAGTGCTCGCCGAGCACCCCGTCGTCGACGCGTCCCGAACCTGTCATCGGCTGTCCCCTCGGCCCGCCGCGGGCCCCGAGAGGCGGCCGGCGGCGTCGTTCACATACGGAGTCTCATCGACCCGATCGCGAGGCTAGCCGAAGGCACCTCCGTGGCTCCGGGCAAACCGGACAACGTGCTCCAGTTCACCCACCGGGTCACCCCCGCGGTATCACCCGCGATCGGAGCGAACCCGCTCGGGTAGGTTGCCCCGATGATCACGCGTCGGAACGGCCGGCAGGAACGAAAGGCGGGACTCACAGGTGCTGCCGTCACGGCCGGCCTCGTGGCCGCCGCAGGAGCCGCGATCGTGATCATCCACCTGCTCGGCCCGTCGCCGGGCCCCCAGGCGAGCCACAGCAGCACCGACGACTGCACCCGGGCACCGGCAGCAGCCGACCGCCAAGAAAGGTCATCCATGCCGGCACCGGCCCGCACCACGCCCGAGGACGCAGCGCTGTACGCCTTCGAGACGTGGGCACCGATGCTCAAGCTCGTCAGGGCGGAACATCCGGAGCTGTGCGCGTGGTCCGGCGACTACGGGCCGGGAGCCCTCAGCCTCCCCCTGGCGAAGACCTCCGACGAGTCCGAGTACACCCTGGCTCTCATGGAGGCGGCCGAGCCGCTGAGGTCAGCGCTCAAGGACGCCGGCAGGAGCTCGATCAACTTCTCGGTCCGGATCGCGCCGGACGGACACACGGTCGTGACGCCGGCCGCCGAGTCGCCGACCACGAAGATCTACCGGGACTTCGGAGCGAACACTCCCGGGCATGTGGTCCTGGTCGACGGCGCAGTCCCCGAGACCGTCCGGCGCGAGCCCCGGACCTACCCAGGGCGCGGGCCGGCCCCGTCGGCCGACCCGGAGCTGCTGGAACGGGTGCTGCGTGAACGGATGCCCGACGCGGTCGGGGCCACCGAGCAGGAGCTCGCCGCCCTGGAGAAGCGGCTCGGCACACCGCTGCCGCCTGAGCTGCGCGCGGTGCTGACCGTGACGCGAGCAAAGTACGGGGACTACGGCCCGTACGGCGAGGACGACCGCTACGAACGGGACGCCGCGGCGCTCGGTGGGATCGAGCAGTTCGAGACGGGCGGCATCGAACGCGCCTCGGTGGCTGACGTGCGCAAGGGCCTGCCCTTCAACTTCCTCGCCCGCGAGGCCGCGGTCACCCGGCCCGACTCCCCCGTCCAGGGCCTGGTGGCCTCGCCGGAGTGGATCGTGATCGGTGACCTCGGCGGGACCGGCGACTGGGTGGCCATCGACCTGGCACCCGGCCCGACCGGCCACGTCGGCCAGCTCGTCGTCCTCAGCCACGAGTCCGACGTCGGCGCCTGGCTGCTGGCCGACTCGATCACCGACCTCGTGCTCTACGGCGAGAACCCCCCGCCCCGGTCCGAGGACAGCACGGAACCGCCCGCGGTGGTGATGGTCAACAGTGCCGAGGGCATGACCGTCGAGGCCGCCGCGACCGAAGAGCTCGAGGTACTGGCGATCGGGCACTGGGACACCGCTCCGTCGGACCTGTCACCCCTGATCGGGCTCCCGGCGCTGCGCACCGTCACCGCCGAGCCCGGCACGATCACCGACCCCCTGGTCATCGGGCGGCTCGACCACCTCGAATACCTCGAGATCGGCCTGGACGAATGGCAGGCACTGATCGCCGCGGACGCCGTCCCCCAGTCCCTGCTCGCCGCCGGGATCTCCGGGTCCGACCTCGACCAGGCGGAGGTCGACGCGGTCTACGACGCGCTCATCCGGCGATGGGGCGGCGAGGGCCTGCGCACGGTGACGATCGAGGGCGACCTCTGACGACCGGACGTTTTTGCGTAGATTTTACCTATAGGCCATGACTGCCCTTATTTACCCCGCTACGGTCGAGCAATGCAGAAAGTGACCACGCGTTCGACGGCGCTCGCCCTGGTGTGCTTCGCCCTGACCCTGGTGCTGGTCACGGCAGCCCAGGTCCGCCTGGCCACGTCCGGCCAGGCGGCCACCCCGATCACGGTCGCGTCGGCGATCGCCACCCAGAACGGCTCGTCCGCCACGGTGCGCGGGTACGTCGTCGGGCAGCCGACCGCCACCAGCACGGTCGTGACCAGCGGATTCCCGAACGACTACGCGCTTGCCCTCGCCGACACCCCCGGTGAGACCAGCACCTCGCGCATGGTCTACGTCCAGATCCCCGCCGCATTCCGCAGCAGCTTCGGTCTCGCGTCGAACCCCAGCCTGATGGGCAAGCAGCTCGACGTCACGGGTGCCCTGACGGCGTACTTCACCCACCCGGGGCTCAAGGACGGCACCGCGTTCGCCGTCGTCGGCAGCGGCGGCGGGGGTGGCGGCGGTGGTGGTGACATCCCCGCCGGCTACTACGACGCGGCGGCGGGCCGGACCGGCACCGCGCTGCGCTCGGCCCTGCACGGCATCATCGACGACCACACCGGCGTGAGCTACGCGACCGTCTGGACCGCGCTCCAGGAGACCGACGAGGACCCGGGCAACCCGAACAACGTCATCGAGTTCTACTCCGGCGAGTCGATCTCGAAGACGCTCAACGGCGGCGACCCCGACGACTGGAACCGCGAGCACACCTGGGCCCAGAGCCACGGCGGCTTCGGCACGGCCACCGGCCCGGGCACCGACCTCCACCACCTGCGGCCCACCGACGTCACCGTGAACTCGACCCGGGGCAACAAGGACTTCGACAACGGCGGCTCGGCCGTCGCCGAGTGCCCGGACTGCTTCACCGACTCCGACTCGTTCGAACCCGCCGACGAGTTCAAGGGCGACGTCGCACGCGCGCTCTTCTACATGGCGATCCGGTACGAGGGCGACGACGGCTGGCCGAACCTGGAGCTGAACGAGTCGACCTCGAACGGCTCGGTGCCGCTGCACGGGAAGATCTCCGTGCTGCTCGCCTGGCATGCTGCCGACCCCGTGTCGGCGGCGGAGACCCGCCGCAACGACATCATCTACTCCGACTGGCAGCACAACCGGAACCCGTTCATCGACCACCCGGAGTGGGCCGAGTCGATCTGGTGACCTGAACCTTGCGCACCCGCCTCGTCATGCGAGGCGGG
>NZ_JBHWZO010000138.1:0-16900 GCF_042728455.1 Promicromonospora sp. NPDC060204 | reverse complement strand
CCCGATGGTGGGGCCGAAGGAGTTGAGTGCCAGGCACTCGGGGTGCTTCGTCTCGTACGCGGAGTTGGTCCGGTAGTGCTCGTCCTCGTCCGGCAACTGGGCCAGGCCGAGGTCGGCACGGATCATGGCGAGCCGCTCCGGCGTGGCCTCCTCGCCCGCCATCGCGAGCGCGGGGTCGCCGGGCAGCATGCGCACGCCCAGGAAGATCACCATCGACGCCAGCAGCAGCGTGATCGCCGACTGTCCGAGGCGGACGAGGAGGTAACGACGCATCGGAGGTGCTCTCAGCCTTCGTTCGGGTCGACGAACGCGGCGTGGCTCAGCCGGACCACGCCGTCGGCGTACGTGGAGATGCCCGCCACCTCGTCGGCGTAGCCGGTCATGCTGCGCGTCCGGTAGAGGTAGATGATCGGGTTGTCCTCCTGGACCTGCGTGACGACCTGGCCGTACAGGTCGGCCCGCTCGGCCGGGTCGATCACGGTGGCCGCCTCGGTGAGCAGGTCGTCGACCTCGGGGTTGCTGTACCCGGAGTAGTTGTTGCCGGCGCCCGTCGACAGGAAGTTGAACATGTTGCCGTGCGGGTCCACACGGCCCGACCAGCCGAGCTGCAGCAGGTCGAAGTCGCCCTGCTCCTGGACCTCCAGCAGCGAGGAGTACTCGACGGGCACGATCGTCAGCTCGAACCCGCCCTCGGCCACCGAGGCCTGCACGGCCTGCGCCAGGCGCAGGGTGTCGGGCGTGTTCGTCACCTTGATCTCGATCTTGTACGGCACGTCCGCGCCGGCCTCCTCCAGGAGCGCCTTGGCGCCCTCGGGGTCGTACTCCGGGCACGCCTCGCTCGCCGCGGTGCTGAACGTGGACGCGGGGGAGATGGGCGAGCAGGCCGGGTCGAACCGGTCGTTGAAGACGGACTTCACGAGCTGCTCGCGGTCCACGGCCATCGAGAGGGCCTCGCGCACCCGCGGGTCCGTGGCGATCGGGGTGTCGATCTTCCCGGGCGGGGCGCCGACGCCGTCGGTGTTGCCCACGTTGACCGTCATGGCCTGGTAGCCCAGGGAGCCGACCTCCAGGAGGCCCACGCCCTCGGCGTCCTCCAGCTCGGCGAGGTCCTGGGTCGAGAGGGTGTCGGCCACCTGGACGTCGCCGGAGCGCAGGTTGGCGGAGCGGATGCTGGCGTCCGTGATGATGCGGTAGGTGATCGAGTCCAGGTGCACGTTCTCGGCGTCGTAGTACAGCGGGTCGCGCTCGACCGTGATCGACGTCTGCGGCACGCGCTCGGCGAACTTGAAGGCGCCCACGCAGACGGGGTGCTCGCCGAAGTCGTCGCCGGCCTTCTCGAGCTCGGTCGGCGACATGATCATGCCCGCGCGGTCGGCCAGCACGGCGGTGAGCGGCGCGAACGGCGTCTCGTAGGTGATCTCGACCGTGCTGTCGTCGACGGCGGTCACCTGCTCGATCGGGCCCAGCTCGCTGCGGCGCGACGAGTCCTCCTTGGTGAGGTGGCGCTCGATCGAGGTCTTCACGGCCTCGGCGTCGAACGGCGTGCCGTCGGCGAACTGCACGCCCTCCTTGAGCGGGAAGGTGACGGTGAGGCCGTCGTCGGACACCTCGGGCAGCTCGGTGGCGAGCATCGGGACGATCTCGCCCGCCTCGTCGATGTCGTAGAGCTTCTCGCACATCGTCTGCATGACGTAGCGCGTGTAGAGCGACGACGACGTGGTCGGGTCGAGCACGTCGGGCTCGGCCGAGAGGGCCATGACGAGGTCTCCGCCCTCGGAGATCGTCCGGCCGTCCAGGGTGATGCCGGTGACGTCGGCCGTCTCCTGCACGGGGGCGGCGGTCTGCACCTCCTGACAGCCGGACAGGACGAGCGCCGCGGCGAGAAGGCCGGCGGCGGGGGCGAGTGGGCCGCGCAGCCGCGGCGGCAGGGGAGTGCGCACTGGAGAATCCAATCCGGGTCTGAGAAGGACGATTGCATACAATCACTCCCACAGGGTCAGTCGTGTATGCAATACATAACGGTCCTGTTAAACCTCTGTGACACGGGCCGGTGTGGGGCGCGTCCCTTTTGGGTGGGTGAAATGCCTGGGTACAGTCACGCCATGGAAAAGGACAATGAGGTCACTTCGCAGGGGGTTCCAGGGGCCCGGCCCACGGCCGGCCCGCAGACGACGGCCACGGCCGGTTCGGGGGACGCCGCTCCCGGGGGCGGTGAGTCCCTGGAGAAACCCCGGTGGCGGATCATCGGCCCTGGTCTGGTCGTCGCGGCCACCGGCATCGGCGCCGGTGACCTCGTCGCCACGATGGTCGCGGGCAGCAACTACGGCTACGCGCTGCTGTGGGCGGTGATCCTCGGCGTCGTCGTGAAGATCGCGCTGGTCGAGGGGGCCGGCCGCTGGACGCTCGCGACCGGCCGCACCATCTTCGACGGCTGGAAGTCGCTCGGCCTGTGGGCGGTCGTCTACTTCGGCGTCTACGTCGTCGTCTGGGGCTTCAGCTACGGCGCGGCGGCGATGTCCGGCGTCGGCCTCGCGCTGAACGGGCTGTTCCCGGTGCTGGACATCCGGTACTGGGCCATGATCTCCGGCGTCGCCGGCCTGCTGCTGGTCTGGTTCGGCAAGTACAAGCCGTTCGAGAACGTCATGGCCGTGCTGATCGGCGTCATGTTCGTGACCGTGGTGGGGTCGGCGGCGCTGACGACGCCGAACCTCGGCGAGATCCTGGCCGGCCTGGTGCCGATCATCCCCGAGGGCGCGGTGCTCAACACGCTCGGCCTGGCGGGCGGCGTCGGCGGCACCATCACCCTGGCCGCGTACGGGTACTGGCTCACCGAGAAGGGCTGGGACACGCCCCGCTGGATGCGGGTCATGCGGATCGACAACGCGTGGGCGTACTTCATGTCCGGCGTCTTCGTGATCGCCATGCTGATCGTGGGCTCCGAGCTGCTGTACTCCGCGGGCCTGGCCGTGGCGGACGGCGAGCAGGGGCTGGTCGACGTCGCCGACGTGCTCGCCCAGCGGTACGGGACGTTCATGGCGCCGCTGTTCCTGGTCGGGTTCTTCGCCGCGACGTTCTCGTCGGTGATCGGCGTCTGGCACGGCGTGTCGCTCATGTTCGCCGACTTCGTGGCCACGATGCGCAACCTGCCCGCCGACGACCGCCGCCGCGGCGCCGGCGGCACCTACTACCGGTGGTACATCCTCTGGCTGACGTTCCCGCCGATGGCGCTGCTGTTCCTCGACAAGCCGATCATGCTCGTCGTGGTCTACGGCGCGCTGGGCTCGCTGTTCATGCCGTTCCTCGCGCTGACCCTGCTGTTCCTCATGAACTCGAGGGCGGTGCCGCAGCAGTGGCGCAACCGCTGGTGGGTCAACGTGATCCTGGTGCTGGTGGCCGCGATGTTCCTGGTGCTCGGCGGCAACGAGCTGGTCAAGGCGGTGGCGCCGGTCTTCGGCGGCTAGCCCTTTCCCGCGGGAGACGTGTCAGGCCCTCAGGTCCCTCGGGTGACCTGAGGGTCTGACACGTGCGAGAGGTGCCGCGTCAGGCGGCCGCGGGGGTCGCGCGCATGGCGTGGACCTTCTCGTAGATCTCCGCGAACGCGTCGAGGGTGCCGTCCACGGCGTGCGCGGCGACGAGCTCGCGGCTCGCGGCGCCCATCCGGTGCCGCAGCCCGGCGTCCGCCAGGAGGTCGCCCAGCCGGTTGGCCAGCTCGCGCACGTCGCCCGGCGTGTAGAGCCAGCCGTTGACGCCGGGGCGCACCAGGTGGGGCAGCGCCATCGCGTCGGCGGCGACCACCGGCAGGCCCGAGGCCATCGCCTCCAGCGTGACCAGGCTCTGCAGCTCGGCCACCCCGGGCATGCAGAACAGGTCGGCCTCGGAGTAGGCGGTGAGCAGCTCGTCGTCGGGCACGTACCCGCGGAACCGGACGCGCCTCGCGACGCCGGACTCGGCGGCGAGCGCGGCCCAGTCGTCGGCCTTCGAGCCGGTGCCCACGATCTCCAGGCGGCCCGGGAGGCCTTCAGGGAGCAGGGCGAACGCGCGGATGATCTCGTCGACCCGCTTCTCCTGGTCCAGGCGGCCCACGAACAGCACCGTCGGCTCGGTGCGGCCGTCGCGGACGGTGGTGGTGTACCGGTCGGTGTCGATGCCGTTGGACACGGGGATCGCGTGGCTGAGCCCGGCGTGCTGCGCGAGCAGGTCCACGGCGCGCGGAGTGGGGGCGGTGACGACGTCGGCCTTCGCGTAGACGCGGCCGATGTCCTGCCACAGCCAGCGCCCGACCCTGCGGTGCATCGAGCCGGGCACCAGCAGGTAGCCGACGAGGTTCTCCGGCATCAGGTGGTTGGTCGCCACGATGGGCAGGTCCCGGCGGTGCGCCGCGTCGACCAGGGCGCGGCCGACGATGAAGCTGCCGTTGGTGTGCACGACGTCGGGCCGGACCTCGTCGAGGACGTCCGTGATCGCCCGGCGGGTCTCCCAGGGCAGGGAGATCTGCAGGTTGTGGTGCGTGGGGTACCGGCTGGAACGCAGCCCGTGCAGTACGACGCCGTCGCGCACCTCGCGCACGGGGCGGCCCGTGGGCGACGGGGCGACGACGTGCACCTCGTACCCGCGGCCGGCCAGGCCGGTGGCCAGGCTGCCGGCGAACCGGGCGGCGCCGTTCACGGCGGGCGGGTAGGTATCGGCGCCGATCAAGATCGTGCGGGGAGTACCAGGCAGGTTCACTGTGCTGTACCTCTCGATGGTCCGGGAAGTGTCGAAGGGGCGGTGCGCGCCGCGCGGGCCGCGACGGCGTCGGGGTGGAGCCGGGCAAGGACGAGGACCCCGGCGGACGCGGCGAGCGCCGCGCCACCGAGGAGGAACCAGGTGGCGACGGGCGTGTCGGCGCCCTCGCCGAGGAGCACCGCGCCGAGCAGCACGGCCACGATCGGGTCCACGACCGTGAGGCACGCGACCACGACCTCGGGCGGGCCGGACGGGTAGGCCTGCTGCACGAGCCAGCCGCCCAGCACCAGCGCGGCGATCGCGGCCGCGCCGGTGCCGAGCACCTGCGGCTCGTACCAGGGGGTGCCGACGGCGAGCTCCTGGAAGATCACGCGCATGAGCGCGGAGAGCAGGCCGAACGCGGTGGCGCCCGCCGTGGCGCAGGCGACGCAGCGCAGCCAGCCGCCGGCCGCGAGGCCGGCGATGCCCAGGCCCACCACGACACCGCCGACGATCAGGACGGTCGGCAGCGTGGACCCGGGCGGCGGCACGTTGCCCGAGGTGGCGCTCACGGACGCGGCCACGAAGACCGCCACCCCGGCCATGGTCAGGGCGACGCCTAGCAGCACGTTCCGGCCGGGCGCCCGCCGCAGCAGCAGCGAGGAGAGCAGCACCGCCACGGGCACGGCCAGCACGCCGATCGGCTGGACCAGGCGGAGCGGCGCGAGCGCCAGCGCCACCGCGTGCACGATCGTGCCGCCCGCCGCGAGCCCGAACCCGGCCAGCCAGCCGGGCCGTCGGACGATCCGGCTGAGCCGGCGCAGGGACAGGACGCGTTCGCGAGGGAAGGGCTGCCCGTAGAGGTCGGCCACCTCGCGGTGCTGCAGGACCGCGGCGCCGGCGAACAGGGCGGCGCCGAGCACGGCGAGGGCGACCGCTATGGCTTGCATGGGACAACGGTGACGTAAGGAAGCCCTTCTCCGCCACCAGGTTTCCCCCCGTAATGAGATGGGGGTTTTCCCCCATCTTTCTCCGACCACTCCCGTGACCGTCCCTCGAGTGCTTAGGGTCAGCGCGATGAACACCGACACGCACCCGCGCGATCTCCAGGCACCGTACGCGGGACTGGTCGCGGCCACACCCGCGCGCGACGAGGATCTTCGCCTCCGCGGCGTCCGCACGCACGTCCGGATGTACGGGGACGCCGCGGCGCCGCACCGGCTCGTGTTCCTGCACGGGCTGCGCGGCGACCACCACGGGCTGGAGCCGATCGTGGCGAACCTCGTGGAACAGCGCCCTGACCTGCAGGTATGGGTTCCCGACCTGCCCGGTTTCGGGGCGTCGGCGCCGCTGCCCGACGGGGTGCACGACGTCGCCGGCTACGCCGGGTGGACCGCCGAGCTGCTGGCCGCCGTCGCTCCGGGAGGTGACGCGGTGCTGGCCGGGCACTCCTTCGGCTCGATCGTCGCGGCGGCGACGGTGGCCGGCCCGGCCGCCGGACCGGCGCCGGACGGTGTGTCCGTGCGCGCGCTCGTCCTGGTCAACCCGATCGCGACGGCGGCGCTCGACGGCCCTCGCCGGGCCATGAGCGCCGTCACCGTGGGGGTGCACCGGCTGGCCGCGGCGCTGCCGGAGCGGGCCGGGACCGGCCTGCTGCGTCACCCGTTGTTCACCCGGGTCGCGAGCCTCGCGATGGTCACCTCGCACGACCCTGACCTGCGGCGCTGGATCCACGCGGAGCACGACCGGTACTTCTCGGGCTTCGCCGACCGGCGCACCCTGCTGGAGGCCTTCCACGCGTCGGTCGGCACCGACGTCTCCGCCTACGCGGGGCGCATCACCGTGCCGACGCTGCTGGTCGCCTCCGAGAACGACGACGTCGCCCCGCTGCCGTCCCAGCGGGTCCTCGCGGCGGCGCTCGCCGACGCCCGGCTGGCCGTCGTCCCGCGGATCGGCCACCTGGCCCACTACGAGGCGCCGGACGTCGTGGCCCGGGAGACCGCCGGATTCCTGGCCGGTCTCCAGGCCACCGGCGAGGGGGATGAACAGTGAGGGAAGATCAGATGAAGATCGTCGTCGACTGCCGCTACCTGCGGGTCGGCCGGCACGACGGGATCAGCCGGTACACCGCGGGCATCGTCACGGCGCTGGCCCGGCTGCACCCGGTCGAGGTGCTGGTGGACGACGAGCGCCAGCTCGCCCACCTGCCGGACGGGCTGCCGTGGCACCGCGTGAGCGCCCCGACGAGCTGGCGCGAGCCCTTCGTGGCGCGGCAGGTGCGCCGCACCGGCGCCGACGTCGTGTTCAGCCCGATGCAGACCATGGGCACTTGGGGGCGGGACTACCGGGTGGTCCTGACCCTGCACGACCTCATCTACTACCGGCACCCCACGCCCCCGCGGAACCTGCCCGCGGCCGTCCGGCTGCTGTGGCGGGCGTTCCACCTGGCCTGGTGGCCGCAGCGGCTGCTGCTGAACCGGGCCGACGCCGTGGTCACGGTCTCGGAGACCACGCGCGACCTGATCGCCCGGCACCGGTTGACCCGGCGTCCGGTCACCGTGGTGCCGAACGCGCCCGACCCCGTGCCGGACCTGCCCCGCACGCCCCGTACCCGGTCGCTCGTCTACATGGGCTCGTTCATGCCGTACAAGAACGTGGAGCTGCCGGCCCGCGCCATGGCCCGCCTGCCCGGGTGGGAGCTGCACCTGATGAGCCCGGTCACGGCCGAGCAGCGCTCGCGGCTGACGGAGCTGGCCGGCGAGGGCACGCTCGTGTTCCACGACGGCGCGTCCGACGAGGTCTACCGCGACGTGCTGCGCGGCGCGACGGCGCTCGTCTCCGGCTCCCGCGACGAGGGCTTCGGGCTCCCGCTGGTGGAGGCCATGACGCTCGGCACGCCCCTGGTGGTCAGCGACATCCCCGTGTTCCGGGAGGTCGGCGGGCCGGCGGGGGCGTACGTCGACCCGGACGACGTGGACGGGTACGTGGCCGCCGTCCGCGAGCTCGACGACCCGGCGACCTGGGCCGAGCGGTCGGCCGCCGCGCGGCTCCGCGCCGCCGGGTACGACTGGGACACCTCGGCCAAAACCCTCCTGGCGCTTCTGCTAGGGTGATTTTTGACCGTTATCGTTCCGTGATCTAAGGTCGGCGGCGATGACCCGTCCTGACGAGAGCCTGACCGCGTCCGTTCCCGAGGCGAGCCCCGCGACCACGGGCAGTGAGCGCCGGAAGACCACCGGCCGGCTCGTGGCCATGGACGGCCTGCGCTTCGGCGCCGCGGCCGCCGTGCTGCTCTACCACTTCACGGCCACGTCGACGGTGACCAGCTACTGGGGTGCCGACCCCGACCGGGCGTTCCCGCTGCTCAACGAGGTGACCCGGTACGGCTGGCTGGGCGTCGAGCTGTTCTTCATGATCTCCGGGTTCGTGATCCTGCTCAGCGCCGACGGCCGCGGGATCGCCGGCTTCGTCGCCTCCCGGGTGGGCCGCCTCTTCCCGGCGTACTGGGCGTGCATCGTGCTGACGGTCGGCCTGCAGCAGTTCTGGTCGGGCGGCCGGCAGACCAACATCACCGAGACCCTGGTCAACCTCACGATGGTGCAGGACCTGTTCGACGTCACCGGCGTCCAGGTCGTGTTCTGGACCCTGCTCGTGGAGCTCAAGTTCTACCTGCTGGTGCTCGTGGTGCTGGCGTTCGGCCCGCTCACCCGCAACCGCGTGCTGACGTTCGCCACCCTCTGGCCGCTCGCCGGCTGGGCCGCGCAGGAGTTCGGCGCCCACTGGCTCGCCGACTGGCTCGTGCCGGTCTACGCCCCGTACTTCGCCGTCGGCATGCTGCTGTTCCTCGCCTACCGCGACGGGTTCGACCTGGTCACCAGCACGCTGCTCGTGGGCGGCCTGGTCCTGTGCGTGCTGCGGGTGCAGGAGGCCGCCGGCCGCGCGTCCGACCTCCAGGGCGTCACCGTGAACCCGGTGATCGCCGTGATGATCATGCTGGCCAGCGTCGTGGCGGTCTGGGCGACGACGCTCCGCGGCAGGTCGGCGCCACCCCGCAGGGTCGCGACCGTGCTCGGCACGGTCGGCGCCCTGACCTATCCCGTGTACCTGGTGCACACCCAGTTCGGCTACGCCGTCATCGACATCCTGGCCCACGAGACCACGCGCACCGTCGCCCTCTTCGCGGCGGGCGCGCTGAGCCTCGGCCTGGCGGTCGCGATCCACTACGGCGTCGAGCGGCCGACGTCGGCCCGGCTGCGCCGGGCGGTGCAGGCCGGCCTGCTGCGCTGCTCGGCGGCGCTGCGCTCGCGCGGGCTGATGCGCGCCTGGGACGACGTCCGCACCTGACGGTGCGGTCAGGGCCCCGACGGGGCGGCGGGGCTCAGCGCGGCGGGTCGGCCACCGCGAACGGGAGCCGGTGCAGCAGCTCCGCCTGCTCCTGCGCCCGCCGGCGCTCCCGCTGACCCGCGGCGAGCTCGCGCTCGCGGCGCTCGGCGAGCACCGCGTGCAGGAACGCCTCGGGGTGCGTGCCCGGGGGCGGGCCGGGGGCGACGTACGGCTCGATGCGGCCGGCGAGGTCGTCGGCCAGCCGCGCCCGGGACTCGGGCGCGAGACGGGCGGCGCGGCCCAGCATCTGCCGGGCGGCCAGCGCCAGCCCGTCGGGCAGGCGGCGCATGTCCGCGGTGTGCGCCCACGCGGCCAGGGACTGCGGCATCACGACCGGGGCCGACGGCGGCTTGCCGCCCCGCACCCGCACCGCGTACGTGCCGGCCGCGAGGTCGCCGAGGCGCTTGCCCTTCGCGTTGGACAGCGACGCGATCGCCGCGATGCCGCCGAACGTCAGCCACAGCTCGATCACGCCGATGAGCGCCCGCACCAGCGCGTGCCGGAACCGGACCGGGCCGCCGTCGTCGCGCACCACGCGGATGCCGCAGGCGAGCTTGCCGACCGACCGGCCGCGCGACAGCGTCTCGACCGCGACCGGGATGCCCACCATGACCACGACGGTTGCCAGCACGTAGACGATCGCCGCGATGTCCTCGCCCAGCACGGCGTTCTCCAGGAACCAGACCGCGCCGACGATCAGGACGACCGCGATGACCGCGCCGATCACGAGGAAGTCGAGCATCGCGCCCATGCCGCGCGTGATGAACGACGCCGGGCGCGCGTCCAGCACCACGCCCTCGCCGATGACGATGCCGTCCTGCACGTTTCCTCCCGTGGGGGTGCTGTCGGATGGTGCGGGGTCTCGGGACGTGCCGCGGTCCCTGTGCGGCAGACTACCGTCGTGGACATCGACGCCTTCACCGCCGTGCACGCCGCAGAGTGGGACCGCCTCAAGGAGCTCGCCTCCCGGCGCCGGCTGGACGGCGCCGAGTCGGACGAGCTGGTGCGCCTGTACCAGTCGGTGGCCACGCACCTGTCGACGGTCCGGTCCGCGGCGCCGGACCCCGCGCTGGTGACCCGCCTGTCCGACGTGCTGAACCGGGCGCGCACCCGCATCGCCGGGTCGCACGAGCCCGCGTGGCGCGAGGTGGTGCGGTTCACCGTGGTGTCGCTGCCCGCGGCGTTCTACCGGATCCGGTGGTGGTCGCACGGGGTGACGGCGGCCTGCGTGCTCGTCGCGGTGGTCGCGGGCGTATACATCGCGTCCGACGTCGACGCGATGAACTCCCTGATGCCGCCGTCCGCCCAGGAGGACTACGTCAACAACGCCTTCGCCTCCTACTACGACCCGGGCCTCGGGTTCGCCGGCGTCGTCTTCACCAACAACGCCTGGATCGCGGCACAGGCCGTCGCGGGCGGGATCACCGGCTTATTCACCCTGAACGTGCTGTGGCAGAACGCGGTCCAGATCGGCGCCACCGGCGGCATGATGGCCGCTCACGACGAGCTCGACCTGTTCCTCACGCTCATCGCGCCCCACGGCCTGCTGGAGCTGACGTGCATCTTCGTCGCGGGCGCGGCGGGCCTGCGGCTGTTCTGGACCCTCATCGACCCGGGGCACCGCAAGCGGTCGGTCGCGATGGCCGCCGAGGGCCGCGCCCTGATCACCACCGTCATCGGGCTCGCGGTGGCCCTGGCGGTCTCGGGCCTCGTGGAGGGCTTCGTGACCGGCTCCGAGCTCTGGTGGTGGCTCAAGATCGTCATCGGCGCGATCGTGCTCGCCGGGTTCTGGACCTACGTGTACGTGCTGGGCGGACGCGCCGTCCGGGCCGGCGCGACGGGCGACCTCGCGGAGCACGAGGCCGGCGCTACGGTGGTCACAGCGGGGTGACGGTCGCGTGCCGACCCGCCCGCTCGCGCGAATTACGCAGCCCCCTGTCAGTACCCCGTACTAGGGTTGCGGCGCACAGGCACCACCGCAGACGACACCCGGAGCACGCCCCATGACGACGCCCGAGAGCGCACCCGACCAGCCGGCGCAGCCGACGCCCCCGCAGTCCGGAGGCGCCCAGCCCGCCGGCTGGGGCGAGCCGCCGCGGTACGGGCAGTACGCGCCCGGGTACGACCCGTCCGCCCCGCAGGCCCCGGAGCAGCCGCAGTACGGCACGCCGTCCGCCGGGCCTGGCGGGCAGTACGGCCAGAACCACTACGGGCAGGCGCAGTACGGCCAGACGCAGTACGGCCAGCACGCGCCCGGCGGCGCCGTCCCGGGCTACCGGCCGGCGGCCGACAAGCCCGGCATCGTCCCGCTGCGCCCGCTCACCCTGGGCGAGCTGTACGACGGCGCGTTCGGCGCGGTGCGGCACAACCCCGGCGTCACGCTCGGGCTCACCGCGATCATCGTGGTCGTCGCCGTCGTGATCGGCACCCTGGTCAGCATCCCGCTGACCACCTGGTTCACCGACCTGTGGGGCAGCTTCTTCGCGGAGCTCGAGAACGACCCGGCCATGCAGGACATGGGGTTCACCCAGGACATCCTCGGCGTGACCTACGGGTCGCTGCTCGGTATCGGCCTGGTACTCCAGCTGGCCGCACCGCTCGCCATGGGCGTCATGGCCGTCTCCGTCAGCGACTCCGTGATCGGGCGCAAGATCTCGGTGTCCGAGGCCTGGCAGCGGATCGCCCGACGGGCCTGGTACCTCATCGGGTTCTCGCTCCTGTCCCTGGTCGCGGGGGTCGTGGGCCTCACCGCGCTCGTGGGTGTCGTTGCCGGGTTCTTCGCCATCGACATGACGCTCGGCGTGGTCGGGGTCTTCCTCGCGATCGCCTTCGCCCTGGTCGGCAGCGTCTGGTTGTTCACCCGCGTGCTGCTCGTCGCCCCGGCGCTCGCCGTCGAGGGCGGCGGCTTCTGGGCCACCGTGGCGCGAGCCTGGCGCCTGACGCGTGGCACGTTCTGGCGGGTGCTCGGTATCTACCTGCTGACCTGGCTCATCCTCTACTTCATCAGCCAGATCGTGTCGATCCCGCTTAGCTTCCTTCTGAGCATCTTCATGATGGCGGCCAACGACGCCGGCCTGGCGATCAGCGTCGGCGTCACGTACGTGGTCACGGGTGGCCTGCAAGTCCTGTTCCTCGGGGGCGTCACCGCCCTGCTCTACATCGACACCCGGATGCGTCGCGAGGGACTGGACGTGCAGCTGCAGGCCGCGGCCGCAGCCGCGGCGGACAAGTGACATGAGGGCCGATCTGCCCGTCGTCCCGGACCGGGACACCGCACGCGAGTGGCTCACGAGCGAGCTGCAGCGCCCCGAGTACGCGGAGCGCGAGTCCCTGCTGTCGCGCGTGATCCGCTGGGTCATGGACTGGCTGAGCGGCATCGACTGGCCCGACACCGCGATGTCCGGGCCCCAGCTCGGGATCGGCCTCGCGATCGTCGCCGTGGTCGTGCTGGCGATCGCTTGGCTGATCGCCGGGCCGGTGCGGCTCGGCCGCGACCGGGCAGGCAAGGCCGAGGTGCTCGACGCCGACGACGCGCGGACGGCCGCGCAGATGCGCGCCGCGGCCGACGCCGCCGCGGCGTCGGGCGACTGGCGGACGGCGGCCGCGGAACGCTTCCGCGCCGTCGTCCGGTCCCTGGAGGAGCGGGTGGTCATCGAGCCGAGACCGGGCCGCACGGCGCAGGAGGCCGCGGGCGACGCGGGCGAGCGCCTGCCCGGGCAGGCCGCCGGCCTGCGCTCGGGCGCCGACCTGTTCGACGGCGTCGAGTACGGCGACCGGGTCGCCACCGCCGCTGACGACGCGGCGCTGCGGGAGCTCGACGCCCAGGTCACCGCGGCGCGGCCCACCGCCGTCCCCGCGACCGGGCCCGGCACGGGCTCCGGCCCTGACACGCACGACGGCACGAACGACGGCACGCACGACGACGCGACCGAGAGCGCGGACGAGAAGCCGGGGGTGTCGGCATGACCACGCAGGTGCCCTCCCCGTACGCCCCCGCGGCACCGCCCGCCCCGACGCCGCCCTCGGCGGCGCCGGTCGCGACCGCGGGCCCGGTCGACGAGCCGCCGGTGGTCATCGGCGACGCCACCACGGGCCGGTCGCGGGCCGCGAGCCGATGGCGGCGGATGCGCTGGCCGCTGACCGTGCTCGCCGCGGTCGCCCTGTTCGTCCTGTTCCTCGCGGTGGTCCGTACCCCCACGTCCGCCGAGTCCTACGCGCCGGACAACCCGGAGGCGGACGGGGCCATGGCCGTGGCCGAGGTGCTCAAGGACCAGGGCGTGCACATCACGCACGTCACCTCCGTGGCCGGCGCCGTCGCCGCGGCCGGGCCGGACAGCACGCTCCTGGTCACGCCCAACCCGTCGTTCTTCGCGGACGACCAGATCTCCGCGCTCAACCGCACGGGCGCCGACCTCGTCGTCCTCGCCCCGGACTACAGCATGGTGGCGGGCGTGAGCCGCGACAAGCTCGACATCACGTACGGCGAGCGGCCCGACCCGGTCGAGCCGCAGTGCGACGACCCGGCGGCACAGGCCGCGGGCGCGGTCACGCTGGCGCCCGGCCTGTACGACGCGTCCGCCACGGGCGACAAGGTGCGGCCGGTCCTGTGCTGGCCCGACGGCGCCGGTGCGTTCGCCTACGCCCGCCTGGACTTCCCGGACCGTTCGGTGACCGTGGTCAGCGACCCCTCGGTGCTCCGCAACGGCACCGTCCTGACGGAGGGCAACTCGGCGCTCGCGCTGTGGATGCTCGGCCAGAACGAGGACCTCGTCTGGCTGGTCCCCGACCCGATGGACGTCAGCACCGGCAGCGACGAGCCTACCCCCGCCGAGCGCGGCCAGGTGAACGCGGTCATGCCGCCCGGCTCCGCGCCCGTCGCCCTGGTGGTGCTGCTCGCCGCCGTCCTGCTCGCGTTCTGGCGCGTGCGCCGCATGGGGCCGCTGATCGTCGAGGACCTGCCGGTGCTCGTCCGCTCGGCCGAGGCCACACGCGGTCGCGCCCGCCTGTACCGCGCCGCCCGCGCCCGTGGGCACGCCGCCGCCGGCCTCCGGGCGGCGTCCGCCGACCGGATCGCCTCGCGCCTCGGCCTGGCCCGCTCGTCCGATGCCAACACCGTGGTCGACGCCGTCGTGGCCGCCACGAACCGCCCGTCGCAGCAGGTGGCAGACCTGCTCTACGGCCCACCGCCCGCTGACGACGCCGCGCTCGCCGAGCTCGCGCGCCGACTCGACACCCTGGAGAGCGAGGTCCACCGACCGTGACCGAACCAGCCTTCCCCCCGCAGAGCGCGGGCCGGCCCGCGGAGCCGACGTCCGACCCGCAGGCCGGGCAGCCCGGGGCGCCCGCCGCCCCGGGAGCCCAGACCGTGCAGACGGTGCCGGCGAACGGAGCGGCCCGTCCGGCCGACGCCGCGCCCGCCCCGGCCCAGCCGCCCGCCCCGGCCCAGCCCCCCGCACCGTCGCAGGAGCTCCGCTCCGCCCTGGCGGCGGTCCGTACGGAGGTGGGCAAGGCCGTCGTCGGGCAGGACGCGGCCGTGACCAGCCTGCTCATCGCGCTGCTGTGCCAGGGGCACGTGCTCCTGGAGGGTGTGCCGGGCGTCGCCAAGACGCTGCTGGTCCGCACCCTCGCGGCGGCGCTGAAGCTGGACACCAAGCGCATCCAGTTCACGCCCGACCTCATGCCGGGTGACGTGACGGGCTCGCTCGTCTACGACGCGCGCACGGCCGAGTTCTCGTTCCGCGAGGGCCCCGTGTTCACCAACCTGGTGCTGGCGGACGAGATCAACCGCACGCCCCCGAAGACCCAGGCGTCCCTGCTGGAGGCGATGGAGGAGCGGCAGGTGTCGGTGGACGGCACGCCACGTCCGCTGCCGGACCCGTTCCTGGTCATCGCCACCCAGAACCCCGTCGAGTACGAGGGCACCTACTCGCTGCCCGAGGCCCAGCTCGACCGGTTCCTGCTCAAGCTGGTGCTGCCGCTGCCCGAGCGGGACCAGGAGGTGGAGGTCCTGGCCCGGCACGCCGCCGGGTTCGACCCCCGCAACCTGGCTGCCGCCGGCGTGACGCCCGTGGCCGACGCCGGGGTGCTGGAGCGCGCCCGCGCCGAGGTCGCCCGCGTCCAGGTGTCGCGCGAGGTGCTGGGCTACGCCGTCGACGTCTGCCGCGCCACGCGGTTCTCGCCGTCGCTCTCGCTCGGCGTCTCGCCGCGTGGCGCCACCGCGCTGCTGCGCACGGCGCGGGCCTGGGCGTGGCTGTCGGGCCGCTCGTTCGTGACGCCGGACGACATCAAGGCGCTGGCCCACCCGACGCTCCGGCACCGCGTGCAGCTGCGCGCCGAGGCCGAGCTCGAGGGCGTCACCGCCGAGGGCGTGCTGGACACGGTGCTGGCCTCCGTGCCCGTGCCGCGCTGAGGGCCGCATGGTCGTGACGTGGCGGGCCGCCGCCCTGATGGGCCTCGGCGTGGTGCCCGTGCTGCTCCTGCCGGCCGACGGGACGGTGCTGGTCTGGGCCACGTTCGTGGTCCTGGTGTGCGTGGCCGACGTCGTCCTGGCCGCCTCGCCGCGCCGGGTGGCGGTGCAGCGGCGCGTGCCGGCGTCGGTCCGGCTGCGCTCCGAGGCGACGAGCGAGCTCGTGGTCCGCAACGCCTCCGGTCGGCGCCTGCGGGCGGTGGTCCGGGACGCGTGGGGCCCCTCGGCCGGGGCGGGTCCGGGACGGGGCCGGTCCGAGCGCGTGCGTCCGGCGTCGGGCGGCCCGGGGCGCCACCAGGTGGACCTGCCCGACGGCGAGGCCGCGCGCCTGCCGACCGTCCTCGTGCCGACGCGCCGCGGTGACCGGGCGGCGGGCGGCGTGACGATCCGCAGCCTCGGGCCGCTGGGCCTGGCCGGCCGCCAGGTGACGCTGCCCGTCCCGGGCCGGCTGCGGGTGCTGCCGGAGTTCGCCAGCCGCAAGCACCTGCCGTCGCGCCTGGCGCGGCTGCGGGAGATGGACGGCCGTGCCGCCGTGCAGATCCGCGGCGAGGGCACGGAGTTCGACTCGCTGCGGGAGTACGTGGTGGGCGACGACGTCCGCTCGATCGACTGGCGTGCCACCGCCCGCCGGCGCGAGGTGGTGGTGCGCACCTGGCGCCCCGAGCGCGACCGGCGCGTGCTGATCGTCCTGGACACCGGGCGGACGGCCGCGGCCCGCGTGGGCGCGGCCGACTCGACGGGCGCGCCGCGTCTGGACGCGAGCATCGAGGCGGCGCTGCTGCTCTCGGCGCTGGCCGGGCACGCGGGCGACCGCGTGGAGCTCGTGGCGTTCGACCGCACCGTGCGGGCGCGGGTGGCGGGCGCCGCCGGGCCCCGGCTCATGCCGGCCCTGGCGGAGTCGCTGGCCACCGTGGAACCGGTGCTGCTGGAGACGGACTGGCCGGGCGTGGTGGCGCAGGTGCGCACGCGGATGACGCAGCGCGCGCTCGTGGTGCTGCTGACCACGCTCGACCCGGCGGCGGTGGAGAACGGCCTGCTGCCCGTCGTGGACCAGCTCGCCCGCGATCACACCGTGGTCGTCGCCTCCGTCGCGGACGAGGAGGTGGCGGCGCTGCGCGCCGGCCGCGAGACGGTGGCCGACGTGTATGACGCCGCGGCCGCCGCCCGCGGCGACCTGGAGCGCACCGCGGTCACCACGATGCTGCGCCGCTACGGGGCCGACGTCGTCGAGGCGCTGCCGGACGACCTCGCGCCCCGGCTCGCCGACGAGTACCTGGCCCTCAAGGCCGCCGGCCGGCTGTGAGCTGACGAGACCTGCGCCGACGACAGCAGCGCCCGGCCGCACGA
>NZ_JBHWZO010000137.1:0-16910 GCF_042728455.1 Promicromonospora sp. NPDC060204 | reverse complement strand
AATCCGACCGACCTAACCCCCAGCCCGTACCACCCCCCCCCGCTTCTTTGTGGGCGGGTTTTTTGTTTTTTTTCCGGCGCTAAGCAAAAAATAACCATGCACTCAACGAGGGTGGGAGGTGGGTTCTGGTTAGATCCGACCGAATTGGTGTGGTTTTCTGCCGGGTCGTTGACGGAAAAATTTGGAGGTCCCTATGGTCGCCAGCATGTCGACGACGACAACCGGCAGCGCCACGCGCCGCGCTCACGAGAGCCGCGTGCTGGCCGCGCTCCGCGACGGGCCCCTGAGCCGCGCCGAGCTCGCCCGCCGCGTGGGCCTCTCCCGCACCACCCTCTCCGAGACCACGGCCGAGCTGCTGCGTCGCGGCGCGATCGTCGTGGTCGACACCGACGCCGCCACCCGGACCGGCAGCGGCCGGCCCGCCGAGCGGCTCGCGCTCGACCCCGGCTCCGGCCAGTACCTCGGCGTCGACTTCGGCCACCGCCGCGTGCGCGCCGCCGTGGCCGACGCCGCCCGCGAGACCGTCGCCTCCGGCGTCGAGCACTACGACGACGACACGCCCTGGCCCCAGCGGCTCGACCTCGCCTTCCGGCTCGTCGACCGGCTCGCGCGCGAGCACGACCTGCACTTCGGCGAGATCCAGGCGGTCGGCATCGGCGTCGTCGGCCCGTACGGCGGGTGGCGCGTCGACAGCAAGCAGGTCTCCTGGGCCCGCCGCTCCGCCCCGCACGACGTGCACGGCGCGTTCGCCGAACGGTTCGGCGCGCCCGTCGTCGTCGACAACAACACGCGCCTCGCGGCGCTCGCGGAGGCGGTGTCCCAGCCCGAGGGCACCACCGACCTGCTGTACGTGCGGCTGTCGGACGGCGTGGGCGGCGGCCTCGTCGTCTGCGGCCGGATCGGGACCGGGGCGCACGGGTTCGCCGGCGAGCTGGGCCACATCTGCGTGGACCCGGCGGGCAGCCGGTGCCGCTGCGGCAAGCGCGGCTGCCTGGAGACCGTCGCGTCCGCGCCCGCCGTGCTCGCGGCGTGCCGCGCCCGGGGCGCCGAGGTCGGCACGTTCGACGACCTGGCCGCCGCCGTGGCCACCAGCGACCCGGTGGTCGAGGGCGTGCTGCGCGACGTCGGCGCGGCCGTGGGCCGGGTGCTCAGCACCGCGGCGCTCACCCTCGACCCCGACGAGATCGTGATCGGCGGCGAGATCGTGCACGTCGCGCCCGTGATCGTCGAGCAGGCCGCGGCCACCCTGCGCTACGAGCTGCACCCGCTGCCCACGGACGAGCCGCTCGTCGTGCGGGCCGGGCGCCTGCGCGACACCGACGGCGCGCTCGGCGCGCTGGCCGCCGCCTTCCACCTGTCCCCGCTGCTGGCCGGCTACCCCCGGCCCGAGGCGGCCGACGACGGCGGGGACCTGCGCGGCACGCTGCGCACCCCGATGCCCGCACCACTGCACGCACGCCTGAGGAGAGCCCTGTGACCATGTCGACCGGGTCGACGGTGTCGACCCCGACCCCCGCGAGGAACGGGTCACCACCGCGCCGCCGGGCGGGGAAGCGCACGACGCTGCTCGCGCTGAACGCCGTCTCGATCCTGGGCGGCATCGGGATCTGGTGGGTGCTGTCCCTGAGCGGCCTCCAGCTCCCGACGCCGCCCGAGGTGGCGGCCAAGGCCGTGGACCTGACGGTCAGCGGCACGCTGGCCGAGGACCTGCTGGCCAGCCTGGGCCGGGTCCTGGCCGGGTTCCTGCTCGGCTCCGCCGCCGCGGTCCCCGTCGGGTTCCTCATGGGCTGGTACACCCCGGCCCGCGGCCTGTTCGAGCCGTGGATCCAGTTCTTCCGCACCATCCCGCCGCTGGCCCTGCTGCCGCTCGTGCTGGTGCTGATGGGCATCGGCGAGCTGCCCAAGGTGTTCGTCATCTTCCTCGCGGCGTTCCTGGCCTGCGTGATCTCGACCTACCAAGGCGTGGTGAGCGTGGACCGCACGCTCATCAACGCGGCCCGGGTGCTCGGGGCCAAGGACGGCACGATCTTCCTGCGCGTCGTGGTGCCGGCCTCCTCGCCGTTCATCCTCGTGGGCATGCGCGTGGGCCTCGGCTCCGCGTGGGCCACCCTCGTGGCCGCCGAGCTGCTCGCGGCCCAGGCAGGCCTCGGGTTCCGCATGCAGCAGGCCCAGACCTACTACGACCTCGCGACGATCTTCGTCTCCATCGTCGCCATCGGCGTGCTCGGCCTGGTCATGGACCGGCTGCTGCTGCTCGCGGAGACCCGGCTGACCGGATGGCAGGAACGACGATGACCATCGACACCCCCACCCTGACGGACACCGCCAAGATCTCCGTGCGGGAGACCCGCAAGACCTTCGCCCTGCAGGACGAGGAGTTCGTCGCGCTCGACGGCGTGGACCTCGACGTGGCCGACAACGAGTTCGTCACTGTCGTCGGCCCCTCCGGCTGCGGCAAGTCCACCCTGATGAACATCGTCGCGGGCCTGGAGGCGCCGACGTCGGGCCGGGTGCTCGTGGACGGCGCGGACGTGACCGGCCCCGGCCCGGAGCGCGGCGTCATCTTCCAGCAGTACGCGCTGTTCCCGTGGCTGACCGTGCGCAAGAACGTCGAGTTCGGGCTCAAGGTCGCGGGCCTGCCCGCCGCCGAGCGGCGCGAGCGCGCCGAGCACTACGTGCGCCTCGTGGGCCTGGAGCAGTTCGCGGACGCGCTGCCCAAGACGCTCTCGGGCGGCATGAAGCAGCGGTGCGCCATCGCCCGCGCCTACGCCGTCAACCCGTCGATCCTGCTGATGGACGAGCCCTTCGGCGCGCTGGACGCCCTCACGCGCGTGCGGCTCCAGGAGCAGCTCCTGGACACCTGGAGCACCGAGAAGCGCACCGTCCTGTTCATCACGCACGACGTCGACGAGGCCGTGTTCCTCGCCGGCCGCGTGGTGGTCATGGCCGCCCGGCCGGGCCGCATCCACGAGGTGATCGACGTCGACCTGCCCTACCCGCGCACCGAGGAGGTGCGGCTCAGCCCGCAGTTCGCGGAGCTGCGCAACCGGGTGTGGCGGGCCGTGTACCACCAGACCCCCGGCACCCCCGGCCGGGCCACCGATTCCCAGAACCAGACCCAGAACTGAGGACCCATGCGTATCTCCAGGAGAACCCTCGGCGCGGCCGCCGCCGGCCTCGCCCTCGTGCTGTCCCTCGGCGCCTGCTCGTCCGGCGGCGCCGCCGCGGGCGAGGACGGGACGATCGAGGTCAACTTCGGCTACATCCCCGACTTCAACGGCACCAGCCTGCTCGCCATCGCCGAGGACCAGGGCCTGTGGGCGGAGCACGGCATCGACGTGACGACGTCGTCGTTCACCAACGGGCCGCTCCAGATCCAGGCTCTCGGCACGGGCGACCTCGACTTCGGCTACATCGGCCCCGGCGCGTTCTGGCTGCCGGCCTCCGGGCAGGCCAAGATCGTCGCGCTGAACACCCTCGGCCGGGCCGACCGCGTGGTCGCGCAGCCCGGCATCGACTCCGTCGAGGACCTCAAGGGCAAGACCGTCGCCGTGCCGGAGGGCACGTCGGGCGACATGATCCTCACGCTCGCGCTGCAGGAGGCGGGCATGACCAAGGACGACGTCGAGCTGGTGCCCATGGAACCGCCGGCCATCGTGGCCGCACTGTCGTCCCGGCAGGTCGACGCCGCGGGCTTCTGGTACCCGGCGCTCGCCACCGTCAAGGAGCAGGTGCCCGACCTGGTCGAGCTCGCCCAGAACACCGACTTCGAGGAGACCGTCGCGTTCCCGACGGCGTTCGTGGCCGGGAACGACGTGGTGGCCGACGAGCCCGAGAAGGTGGACGCCGTCCTGCAGGTGCTGCGCGAGGCCATGGCCTACCGCTCGGAGCACCTGGACGAGGCGATCGCGCTCACGGCCGACTTCAACGACCTCGAGCCGGCCGACGTCGAGGCGGACGCCGCCAACGTCGACGTCCTCTCGGCGGACGACGTGGACGCGCTGACGCAGGACGGCACCGCCGACACCTGGCTGACCGGCATGCAGGACTACTTCGTGGGCTCCGGGCAGCTCCCCGAGGCCGTGGACCCCTCCGAGTTCTACCTCGGCGACCAGTTCGTCAAGGCCGGTGAGTGACCCGGTGGGCGGCAAGAACGTCCTGTTCCTCATGACCGACCAGCACCGGGCCGACACGCTGGGCGCCTACGGCAACCCGCGCGCGTCCACGCCGGTGCTCGACCGGCTCGCGGCGTCGGGCACCCGGTTCGACCGCTGGTACACGCCGACGGCGATCTGCACGCCGTCGCGCGCGAGCCTGCTCACGGGCCAGGCGCCGTTCCGGCATCGGGTGCTGGCCAACCACGAGCGCAACGTGGGCTACCAGGAGGACCTGGCCGACGGCACGTTCACCTTCGTCGAGGCCCTGCGGGAGCACGGCTACAACACCGGCCTGGTGGGCAAGTGGCATGCCGGCACGGAGCGGAACGCCGCGTCCTTCGGGTTCGACGGGCCGGACCTGCCCGGGTGGCACAACCCCGTCGACAACGAGGACTACCTGGCCTACCTGGCCGAGCACGACCTGCCGCCGTACGAGATCAGCGACCGGGTGCGCGGCACGCTGCCCAACGGCGGGCCGGGCAACCTGCTCGCGGCCCGGCTGCACCAGCCGGTCGAGGCCACGTTCGAGGCCTACCTGGCCACCCGCACCATCGAGCTGCTGGAGCGGTACGCGGACGACTTCCGGTCGGGGGAGCGGCCCTTCTTCCTGGAGCTCAGCTTCTTCGGGCCCCACCTGCCGTACATCGTGCCGGACGAGTACTTCGACCTGTTCGACCCGGCCGACGTCGAGCTGCCCGCCTCGATCGCCGAGACCTTCGAGGGCAAGCCGCCCGTGCAGGCCAACTACAGCGCGCACTGGACGTTCGACACCATGCCGATCGAGGTGACACGCAAGCTCATCGCGGTCTACTGGGGCTACGTGACGCTCATCGACCAGCAGATCGGCCGCGTGCTGGACGCTCTGGAGCGGCTGGGTCTCGTGGACGACACCGCGGTGTTCTTCACGTGCGACCACGGCGAGTTCACCGGCGCCCACCGGCTGCACGACAAGGGCCCGGCGATGTACGAGGACATCTACCGCACGCCCGGCCTGCTCCGGGTCCCGGGCGGCCCGGCGGGCCAGGTGCGCACCGAGTTCGTGAGCCTGCTGGACTGCACGGCCACGATCCTGGAGCTGGCCGGCATCGACCCCGCCCCCGCCGTGGACTCGCGCAGCCTGCTGCCGCTGGCCCACGGGGACGACGTCGAGTGGCAGCCCGACATCGTGTGCGAGTTCCACGGCCACCACTTCCCCTACCCGCAGCGCATGCTGCGGGAGGACCGGTACAAGCTCGTGGTCAACCCCGACTCCGTCAACGAGCTGTACGACCTGCAGGCCGACCCGGACGAGCTGACCAACGCCTACGGCGACCCGGCGCTCGCGGACGTGCGGCACCGCATGATGGGGCGCCTCTACCGGCTGCTCCGCGACCGCGGCGACAACTTCTACCACTGGATGACCACGATGTACGACGTCGGCGAGGTGGACCACGACCCGACCCAGTCGGGGCTGGACGAGACGACGTACGCGGCTCAGGCCTTGCGGAGGTAGTCGATCAGCAGGTCGAGGACCGCCTCGAGCTGGTCCGTGCTGCCCGTCGCGCGCAGCACCTGGACGCCGCCCTGGATACCGGCCACGAAGGCCGAGGCCACCCGGTCGGCGTCCAGGTCGGTGCTGATCCGGCCGCCCTCCTGCATGGTGACCACCCCGACGGCGATCCGCGCCCGCCACTGCCGCAGCAGCTCCGTGACCACCTCGGCCGCGCCGGGCGTGCTGGAGACCTGGTCCATGAGCGCGGCGAGCGGGCAGCTGCGGCCCTGCGCGTGGTAGCGCGCGACGACGGAGTCCCGCCACGCCGTCCACGCCTCCCAGGTGCCCAGGTCGCTGAGATGAGGCTCCTGGTCGATCAGCACCCGATCGGCCTCCTCCTGCGCGACGGCGAGCAGGAGCTGCTCCTTGCCGCCGGGGAAGTAGTGGAACATCTGCCCCTTGCTGGTCCGCGTGATCGCCAGCACGTCGTCCAGCGTGACGGCGCCCGGCTCGGTGCCGCGCAGGTACTCCGCGGCGCCTTCGACGATGCGCCGCCGCGTGGCCTGGCCCTTCGGGGTGAGCTTCACGGGACGACGGTACGAGCGATCTTCTGGACTTGCTAGTCCAAAAATGGGTTCCTAGCGTCGAGGGCATGACACAGCGACTGCAGGACCGCACCGCCCTCGTCACGGGCTCCACCAGCAACATCGGCCGGGCGATCGCCCAGCGGCTCGCGGCGGAGGGGGCGCACGTCGTCGTCTCCGGCCGGGACGCGGAGCGCGGCGAGGCCGTCGTGGCCGGCATCCGGGCCGACGGCGGCAAGGCCGACTTCGTGCGGGCCGACCTCGACGGCAGCCGGGAGGCGAGCCACGCGCTCGCGGACGAGGCGGCGGACGTGCTGGGCGGGCGGATCGACGTGCTGGTGAACAACGCCGGCATCTACCGCACGGCCCCGACCCTGGCCGACACCGACGCCGACGCGCTCGACCGGCTCTACGCCGTGAACGTCAAGGCGCCGTACTTCCTCACCCAGGCCGTGGCGCCCCGCATGGTGGCCGACGGCGGCGGCGCGATCGTCAACCTCGGCTCGTGGGTGGCCCGCCTGGCCGCGCCGTCGGGTGGCGCGTACGCCTCGACCAAGGCCGCGATGGAGTCCCTGACGCGGTCCTGGGCGGCCGAGCTCGGTGCCCAGGGCGTGCGGGTCAACGCGGTCTCGCCGGGCGTCGTCCGCCCGCCGGAGCTCGACCCGGCGCTCTCCTTCTCGGAGAACATGACGGTCGGCACCCCGGCCGGCGCGCCCGGGCACCCGGACGCCATCGCCGCCGCCGTGGCCTACCTCGCCTCCGACGACGCGCGGTTCGTGCACGGCACGGTGCTCGACGTCGACGGCGGACGGGCGAGCGTGGCGGTGGTGGCCGCCTGATCGTGTGCCCGCGGACCCATGCAGTTACTGCCAGGACTCGACTCGTTCTGGCAGCAACTGCATGGTCCGACTCAGGATGAAAGCGTGGCTTGTCGGTAGATTTCACCCAAAATTAACTGATGACACGACAGTCCACGGCCGGGACGTGGAAGTGTGATGGCGGCGCCGGGGCCCGCAGGGGGTCGCGGGCCGTCGCACACGGAGGTCGACGATGCGCACACGTCTCGTACGGGCACGGGGTCTGGGTCGGGTCCGGTGGAGCGGGCTGGCGGCGCTCGCGATCGCGGCCGGGGTCCTGGTGGCGCCGGGCGCCGTCGCGCAGGACGCCGCGGACGTCCCCGCCGGCTACTACGACAGCGCCGCGGGCCTGACGGGCGAGGCGCTCAAGGCCGAGCTGAACGACATCATCAGCGACGCCGACGCCGTGTCGTACAGCCAGGTGTGGGACGGCCTGATGGCCACCGACGAGGACCCGGCCAACCCGGACAACGTCATCCTCCTGTACACCGGTGAGTCGCGGGCCAAGAGCCTGAACGGCGGCGACGTCGGCGACTGGAACCGGGAGCACGTCTGGGCCAAGTCGCACGGCGACTTCGGCACGTCCACGGGGCCGGGCACCGACCTGCACCACCTGCGCCCCGCGGACGTCCAGGTCAACGGCATCCGCGGCAACAAGGACTTCGACGAGGGCGGCAGCGCGGTCTCCGGCGCGCCGGGCAACTACACCGACGCGGACTCGTTCGAGCCCCGCGACGACGTCAAGGGCGACGTCGCGCGCATGATCCTCTACATGGCCGTGCGCTGGGAGGGCGAGGACAGCTTCGCCGACCTGGAGCCCAACGACACCGTGAACAACGGCTCCGCCCCGTACCACGGCAAGCTCTCCACGCTGCTGGCGTGGAACGACGCCGACCCCGTGTCCTCGTTCGAGGCCCACCGGAACGACGTCATCTACGAGCAGTTCCAGCACAACCGGAACCCGTTCGTCGACCACCCGGAGTGGGCCGACGCCATCTGGGGCTGACCGCCCCGACGCTGGCTACCCTGGAGGGAGCACCGGAGGTGGTCACCGTGTCGAACGAGGTCACGTCAGCACCGCGGATCCCGCCGCGCTGGTTCGTGCGGCTCGCCTGGCAGGTCCACCGCGGCCTGTACCGCGCCAGCGGCGGCCGGCTCGGGCTCCGCCGGCCCAAGGGGCATCGCTGGGGCATGATGCGCCTGACCACCACCGGACGCCGCACCGGGTGCGAGCACAGTGTGATCGTCGCCTACGTCGAGGACGGCGCCGACCTCGTCACGCTGGCCATGAACGGCTGGGCCCAGGGCCACCCCAGCTGGTGGCTCAACCTGCGGCTGCACCCCGAGGCCACCGTGGACCTCGTCGACGAGGACTCGCGCACCGTGCGCGCCCACGCGGCGCAGGGTGTCGAGCACGACCGGCTCTGGGCCAGGTGGCGTGACTACGACGCCCGGCTCGACGACTACGCCGCGCTCCGCACGACCGAGACGCCCGTCGTGGTCCTGGAGCGGTGGGACGAGCCGGCGCACCACTGAGCCCGTGCATCTCTCCGGCCCGCGCACCCGTGGGTCCCGGCGTCACAGCGTGGCCGACGCCAGCGCCTCCTCGTGCCCGTCGAGCGTGATCTCGATGCGGTCCATGTCGGTGAGCGACACGGCCGTCGACGCGTCCAGCCCCGTCGTCTGGCCGCCCGACCACGACCACGTCGCCGCGACCGTCCGTGCGCCGTCCCGACCGACCAGCACGAGCTCGTACCGGATCGGCTCGGGTGGGATGTATACGCCCTCGGGCGGCGGCTGCCCGGGGTTGGGCGGGTAGTGGCAGGACCACTTGAACTTGGTGCCCCAGGTGGTGGGCGTCACCACCACCTCCGCACGCATGTCCGCCCCGGCCACCGGCCGCAGCTCGATGGTCCGGGCCTCGGTCGCGGTGGTGGCAGTGGCCGACGGCGGGGTGGTGCCCCCGGCGTCCGGCACCCCGCCGTCCGGCGTGCCGAACAGGCCGCCCGCGGTGAGCACCGACCCGCCCACCGCGCCGGCGACCACGAGGACGCTCGCAGCCACCGCGCCCAGGGCGCGCCGGCGGAACCGGGACCGGCGGGCGGCGCGGGCGAGGCTCGTGAGCGGCACTACGTCCGCCGACCGCCCGGGTGCGGGCTGCCCGGGCAGCGCTCCGCCGTCGGGCAACCCGGACAGCCCGGAAGAGCCGGGCAGGCCAGCCGGGCCCGGCGCCTCCTCGACGAGCGCCTGCGCGTGCGCCGGGCTGATGGTGCCGAGCAGGCCCGGCAGACCGGCGAGCTCCGCCACCGCCGCGCGGCACGCCGCGCACTCGGCCAGGTGCCGCTCGTAGGCGCGCCGGTCGCTCGGGCTCAGGGCGCCGAGCACGTAGGCCGCGTCCCACTCGGCGTACGGGTCGCCGCCACCCCCTGACTCTGCCGCGGGGATCATGCCGTGACTCCTTTCTCCTGCAGGGCCAGGCGCAGCGCGCGCAGCCCGTAGTGCAGCCGCGACTTGACCGTCCCGGCGGGGACGCCCAGCTCGGTCGAGAGCTCGGCCACCGAACGTCCCCCGTAGTACGCGCCGACCACCACCGCCCGGTGCGACGGCGAGAGCGACAGCAGCGCGTCGGCCACCAGCCACGAGTCCAGCACGGACTGCGTGGTGTCGCGCTCCTCGCGGTCGGGCAGGTGCCCGGTGGAGCGCTCGCGGGTGCGGCGGGCGCTGCGGAGGTGGTCGACCGAGAGGTTCCGCGCCACCGTGAACAGCCAGGCGCGCACGGAGTCCTCCGAGCGTTCCAGCACCTCGGGGTGGCGCCACGCGCGCAGCAGGGTCTCCTGCACCACGTCGCGCGCCTCCTCCTCGTCGCCCGTGCGGCGCACGACGTACCGGTACAGCGCGTCGGCGTGCGTGTCGTGCACCGCCTCGAGGAGCTCGTCCTCGGCACCCACGAGCGGCTCCTTCCGTGTGTGTCGGCTACTCGGTGTGTTCGTCGACCGGTCGGGTCGCTACGGCGTCGTCACTGGCCTGGGGCCAGCTGCAGCGAGAACTCGATGCTGCCCTCATCCTCCACCGTTACGAACCCGAGGTCCGGCGCCTCGACGCCGAAGTCCTCGAACGTGATCGGCACGCTGCCCACCACCTGCACCGGGTCGCCGCTGGTCGCGTCGCCCGCGACCTCGGCGTCGAACGTGGCCGTCTGCGTGACGCCGTGCACGGTGAGGTCGCCGGTCAGCTCCACCGCCGTGGCGCCCGCCTCGATGGGCGCCGGCTCGGTGAGCACGAACGTCGCGGTCGGGAACTGACCGACCTCCATCGCGGTGTCGCGGAAGTACCCGTCGCGGTTGGCCTCGTCGGTGGCCACGCTCGCGATGTCCACCGTGATGTCGGCGGCGCTGATCGCGCCGTCCGCGACGGTCACCGACCCGGTGACGTCCTCGGTGCGCCCGGTCACGGTCACGTCCTCGCCCTGCAGGACCTCCTCGACGCGGTACCCGGCGAACGACCCGTCGGTCACCGTCCAGGTTCCGGCGGCCGCCTCGGCGTCGGGCAGCGGTGCCGCCGACGCCGCCAGGCTCGGCTCCTCTGCGGCGGCCTCGTTGGCCCAGTCCGCGTACAGGCCCGGCCCGAAGATCGCCGCCGCCCCACCGATCACGACCACGGCCGCTCCGACGCCGATGCCTACCTTTGCCCCAGTGCGCACGCTCCGCCCCTCTCGTTCGCAGGCCGACCGGATATCGGCCTCTGCCCCGTACGACGGGTGAAAGGGCAGAACGGTTCAATTGGTTCGGCGATGAGTTCGGCGGGCCCGGGCCGTCGGTAGCGGCAGGGGCGTGTTGCACCGCCCCGTCCCGAGCGCACCTGGAGGAATCATGACCGACACCTTCGACGTCGACGTGACCCGCGACCTCGACGGACCCGTCGAGGCGGCCTGGGCCGCGTGGAGCACCCCCGAGGGCCTGCGCGCCTGGTGGGGACCCGGCCCGTTCACCTGCCCCGCGGCCGACGTCGACCTGCGGGTCGGCGGCCGCGCGCTGATCGCGATGCGCGCCCCCGCCGAGTACGGCGGCGGCGACACGTGGTCCACCTGGGACTTCACGGTCGTCGAGCCGGTGCGGCGCATCGAGTACACGTTCCGGTTCAGCGACGCTGACGGCGTGCCGCAGGACCCACCCATGGACGACGTGCCCGCCGAGGGGCACCACGAGGTCGAGATCACGGGCCTCGGCGATGGGCGCAGCCGCATCCACATGGTCGAGCACGGGTACACGAGCACCGCGGCCCGCGACATGTCGCAGCAGGGGCTGGAGGCGTGCCTCGACAAGATGGCCGGGTACGTGGCGGGCCGCTGACGCCGTCACCGGCGCGCCTCGCTCCGGCGTCCCTCGCCCCGGCGTCCGACACGCAGCAGGACGATCGCGAGGGCCACGAGCAGCAGCCCGGCCGCCGGCGCCTGCGCGAGCGCGGCCGGCGCGCCCCAGGCGTCCGCCGCCCGGCCCGCGAGCGACGCCGCCACCGCCGAGCCGGCGGCGCTCGCGGAGTTGTTCCAGGTGAACGCCTGCGTGAGCACGGCCGGGCGGACCGAGCGCTCCGTCAGCACGGTGAGCAGCACCAGGGTCGGCGGCACGGCGGCCTCCGTGAGCACCAGGGCGAGGCCCAGCCAGACGGCGGACGGCGCGAACGGCAGCAGCGCGGCGGTCGCCGTCAGCCAGGCGGTGACGACCACGAGCTGGCGGTGGGTCGGGGTGCGGCGTCGGCGCCGTCCGTAGAGCCAGCCCGACAGGAGGCCGGCCACGCTCCCGGCGGCGATGAGCGGCGCTGCCGCGCCGGGCGTCCCGTGGCCGACCGCGAAGGCCGTGACCGCCACCCCCATGGTGCCGAAGTACAGGCCGATGGCCAGGTTCAGCAGCGCCAGGACCAGGAACGTCGGCGCGAGCAGGCCGGCCCGCGTGCCGCGGGCGCGTTCGAGGGCGGCGTGCGGCGGGGGCGCGGTGCGCCGCTGCAGGGCCAGGGCGGTGCCGCCGCCCAGGATCAGGGCCGCCGCGGTGAGGGTGGCCGCCGTCGGGTGGCCCGCCGCGCCCAGCGCTGTGACCAGCACCGGCCCGAGCAGGAAGCTCGTGGCGTTGGCCAGCGACTCCAGCGAGAACGCGCCGGGCAGGTCGTCGGCGCGGTCGCCCCGCAGCAGGTGCGCCCAGCGGGCGGCGGACAGCGCGCCGAGCTGGGGGACCGCCGCGCCCGCGCAGCCCGCGGCGACGACGGCCGCCGTCGGCGTGGTCGCCAGGACGACGCAGGCGACGGCGGCGCCGTGCGCGACGAGGCAGAGCGGGAGCACGCGGGTCTGGCCGAACCGGTCGACGAGGCGGGCGAGCTGCGGCCCGACGACCGCCTCGGCCAGGGCGAAGACCGCGGCGGCGAGGCCCGCTGTGGCGTACGAGCCGGTGCGGTCGTGCAGCAGCCACACCAGGCCGAGGCCCGTCATGGCGATGCCGACACGGCCGGTCGTGGCGGCGAGGAAGAAGGCGGCGGCGCCGGGCGCGCGCAGCAGGGAACGGTAGCCGGAGGCGGCTGCAGACATGGGTGTCCTTCGTCGCCGCCCGGCGGGACGGGCCACCCGGGGTCGCCGGCGCCTGAAACTGCGATGGGGTGCGACCCGTGGCCCGCCAGGGGACATCCAGGACTGCGGTGGGACGGGACACGCGCCCCTGCCGCCGCCCCCGACACCGGGCGGTACAAACGTGGTGCCCGGGCCGATGCGGACCCGGACGACTGCGAGGGACGCTAGCAGTCCTGGCCGGTCAGCGGAACCTCGTCGTGCCGGGCGATGCCGAACGTGCTGCCCGGATACCGCAGGCCGGAGAAGTACATGTTGGTGTGGGCCACGATCTGCTCGCCGGTGATCGCCACGCCGTCCCACTCGGTGTCGCGGGTGGTGTGCGCGTCGCTCACGAGGGTCACGTCGTAGCCCAGCGCGGCGGCTCGCTGCGTCGTCGTGCGGACGCAGAAGTCGGATTGCGCGCCCGCGACGACCAGCCGCGTGGTGCCGAGCGCGTCGAGGACGTCGCGGAGGTCGGTGTCGGCGAACGAGTCGCGGTACGCCTTGTGCACGAGCGCCTCGTCGGGGCGGCGGGACAGGCCGTCCGCGAGGGCCCAGCCCGGGGTGTCGCGCTCCAGTCCCGGCTCGTGGTGCTGCACCCAGATGACGGGCGTCCCGGCGGCGCGGGCCCGTTCCGCGAGGGCGGCGGAGCGGGTGACGACGCCGTCGGCGTCGAAGCACCCCCGGACGACGTCGGCCTGGAGGTCGATGAGGAGGACAGCGGTGGTCGGGGGCGGGGTCACGGGCGTGGTCATGGGCAGGGGGCCTCGCTGAAGCTGTCGGGGTCGCCGAGCGGGAACCGGTAGCAGACCGTGTCCGCGTCCCCAGTGGGCTGGCCGGTCCAGTCGTTGCGCTCGCGGGAGTATTGGACCACGATCTCGCTCGGCGACTCCTCTACGACCGTCCCGTCCTCGATCGCCTCCGGGCGCGGCGACAGGTGCAGCTCGTTGCGGTCCAGGTCGGCGAGGCGCCACGCCCACCGGTCCTGGGCGGTGTCGAACGCGGCCATGCCGATCGCGACGAGCAGGACCACGGCCGCGGTCAGGACGGCGGCCACGATCCAGCGCGTGCGGTAGCGGGGCTCCGAGGTCGTCATGAGTCGTATCGTGCCAGGTCCGACACGGGCGCTACCGGGCCAGGCGCATCGCGATGCTCGCGGGCGCCGTCTCGACGAACCCCAGGCTGCGGTACAGCGGCCGTCCGGGCTCGTCCGCGTTGAGCGTGACGTACGGGTCGGCGGGCGCACGGTCCGCGATCTGGTCCAGGAGCCAGCCCATCACCCGGCGGCCGAGGCCGCGGCTTTGGTGCTCGGGCAGGGTCGCGATGTCGGCGATGTGGAAGTACCAGCCGCCGTCGCCGAGCGTGCGGCCCATCGCGACGGCCCGGTCCGTCGCCACCTCGCGGACGTGGCAGAACGCCCAGCTCGACGTCAGCACGGGCGCGGCCTGCTCGGCGTTCTTGGGGGAGAGGCCGGAGGCCGCGCGCAGGTGCAGGTACTCGTCGACGCTGGGCGCGGTGGGGACCAGGAGGTACGGGTCGTCGCTCATGAAGGCACCCTAAGCATGTGCGCGCCGCAGGTCCGGCGGCTGCCCGCTACGGTGGCTGCGCATGACGCACACCGATCTGGAGATCGACGCCGATCTGATCCGGGACCTGCTCCGTGAGCAGCACCCTGACCTGGCGGAACTGCCCCTGGAGCTCGGCGCCCGGGGCTGGGACAACCAGCTCTGGCGCCTGGGGGACGACCTCGCCGTAAGGCTGCCGTGGGCGACGGACTCGGCGGACGAGCTGCTGCGCAAGGAGTACGCCTGGGTGCCCGGCCTGGCGGCGGGCCTCCCGCTGCCGATCCCCGTGCCGCAGCGCCTCGGCGAGCCGGCCGAGCGGTTCCCGCGGCCCTGGATCGTCACCACCTGGGTGCCTGGGGCGCCCGCCGACCGCGCGCCCGTCACGCGGGGTGCCGAGGCGGCGCGGGCGCTCGCTGAGTTTCTGACGGCGCTGCACCGGCCCGCGCCGGAGGGCGCACCGGCCGGCCGTGGCCGGGGCGGGCCGCTCGCCGTGCACACCAAAGGGTTCGCGGCCCAGCTCACCGAGGCGACGGAGCGGGGGCTCGTCGCCGACCCGGACGCCGTCCGCGCCGTCTGGGACGACGCCGCGGCCGCGCCCGCGTGGGTGGGGCCGCCGGTGTGGCTGCACGGTGACCTGCACCCGGCCAACATCCTGACGGCGGACGGCACGTTCTGCGGCGTCATCGACTTCGGCGACCTGTGCGTCGGCGACCCGGCCTGCGACCTCTCCGCGGCGTGGCTGCTCCTGCCGGACGGCGGGGTCGACGCCTTCCACGACGCGTACGAGCGGGAGGTCGACGACGCAATGCTCCGCCGGGCCCGCGGTTGGGCCATGGCCAAGGCGCTCGTCGGGATGCTCATCGGGGAGGCCGGGGTGCACGGGCGCCCGGGCGGCAAGGCGTCGTGGGGGCCGCCCGGGCGCGCAGCGCTGGAGCGGTTGGTGGCGACGGCCTGAGCCGTCAGGCGGCGAGCTCCGACAGCAGGCGCTCGCGGAGCCGCACGAGCTGGTCGGCTGACTCGGCGGGGCCGACTCCGTCGGTGAAGACGGTGGTTGCGGCGAGCTCGCCGGCCAGCGGGTCCGCGACCCACCGCGCGATCCAGTCGTGGCCTTCGATGATCCAGTCCTTGCCCCGGCTCGCGATCGCCCGCTCGCGCAGCACGGTCACCGAACGCTCGGGGTCGGGGCTGGGCAGCAGGTGGACGACGTCGGGGACCGGCGCCAGCGCCCGCCGCACCCGGTCGGCGTGCTCGGGACCGGTGAAGCTGGTGTAGCCCGCGCCGAACGCGATGACCGCCTCCGGGTGCTCCTCGACGACACGCTGCACCGCGTGGGCGCGGGCCGGCTCCCACTCGCATTCGGCGCCGGCCCAGCCGACGGCGTCGTCCCGTTCGAGGAGCCGGTCCAGGCTCCAGCCGACCTCGGCGCAGTAGGTCCAGGCGATGTCGTCGATGTCCACGAACGGGAGCCCGATCCGCTCGGCGACCAGGGCGCCGAGCGTGGACTTCCCCGCGGCGAGCGGGCCAACCAGGATCATCGACGAACCTCCCGTGGTGTGGGTGAAATGCGTAAGTATCACCCGCGGTGCCGTGGTGGGTCGGCAGCGACGCTCCGCGCGCCCGGCGGAACTGCCCGTGCTCCGCGGGCCGGTGTCGGCGACGATGAAGGCATGGTCCGGGTGCTGGGCGTCGACGTCGCGAAGAAGTACTGGGTCGCGGTCGCGAGCGACCAGCGTGCGTACGCGGACCTGACGCTCACCGGTCTGCTCGCGGCGGCGGACGCGGACGGTCCGGTCGAGGTGGTCGGCATCGACATGCCGATCGGTATGCCCGACGGCGCCGGATACCGCCGCGCCAACGTCCTGGCGCGTCAGGCTGTCGGACTGCGCCGGTCGTCGGTGTTCATGACGCCGCCACGGGTCGCCCTCACGGCTCCGACCTATACCGCGGCGCTGGAGATCGCGCGTCGGGTGTCCGGCAAGGGGACCTCCCGGCAGGCATGGGCGCTCGGGCCGCGCATCCTGGAGGTCGACGTGGTGGTCCGGTCGGTCGACCGGCACATCGTGGAGGTGCACCCCGAGCTGTCGTTTGCCACGCTGGCCCAGCGTCACCTGCAGTCGCCCAAGTCGACGTGGGCAGGGCTGGAGGACCGGCGGGCACTGCTCGCCGGGGCCGGGTTCACGCTGCCCGCCGACCTCGGCAAACCTGGTCAGGTATCCGGGCCGGACGACGTGCTCGATGCCGCAGTGGCGTACTGGACCGCGCGGCGAGTTGCTGAGGGGGCGGCCGTGCGTCACCCCGATCCGCCGGAGGAACTCGACGGAATCGCCGCGTGCATCCACGCCTGACTCAAGCTGTTGTGGTCGGTCGAGGGCGGGGAGCTGACACCACGCGGACGAGGGGTGTCGTGTGGGGCGTACTTCGTCTACCTGGGCCACGGGTAGTTCACTTCAGCCGGATTGTTCGGCCGGGGCGAACTTCGCGGGGTTCACGTGATCGATCTCCGGCAGGCCCGGCACCCCTCGCCTGTCTCTACTCGACCTGGCTGGCCTCAGGCCAGCTGGCCCCCGACCGAACCGGCGTTCGATCGGGGGCCGGCTGATAGAGCCGGCCCCCGAAAGGGCCGCCCTCCGCTAGAGCCGGTCCCCAAGGTGCCCAGTCCCCCCGCCGCCAGGCTCCGACGGACCAG
>NZ_JBHWZO010000136.1:0-16928 GCF_042728455.1 Promicromonospora sp. NPDC060204 | reverse complement strand
GCACAGGCCTGTGCCGACCTCGACGCAGAGTGCCGACCTCAGTGCCCAGGTGCCCTCAGCGTCCGGTGCCGGCCAGTGCCAAGTGCCGACCTCGCGCTGACAGTCGGGCAGGGTCGACGTGCGCCGCGGCGTGTGGGTGGCGCGTGATGGGATAGGCACGTGAACGGGGACGTGGACCAGGCTGTGCAGGACGGCGCGGCGGAGGGCGGTGTCGTAGAGGACGGCGTGGCGGACGACGGCGCGCTGCTCGGACTGGACGAGGTGGGCGGCGTGCCCGCGCACGGTCGGGGCACGGGCAAGGCAAAGGGCCCGCTCGACAACGCCGAGACCAACGGCATCCCCATCGCTCAGACCCTGCCGGTCGCGCGCGTCGTGCTGGACCTGCAGCCCGCGCACCTCGACCAGCCGTACGACTACCTGGTCCCCGCCACCATGGCCGACGACGCCCAGCCCGGGGTGCGGATCAAGGCGCGGTTCGGGCGGCAGGACGTGGCGGGCTACATCGTCGCGCGCCAGGAGACGTCGGACCACGACGGCCGGCTCGTCCCGCTGCGCAAGGTGGTGTCCGGCGAGCGGGTGCTGACGCCGGAGGTGCTCGAGCTGTGCCGTGCCGTGGCAGACCGCTACGCCGGCACGCTCGCCGACGTGCTGCGCCTGGCGATGCCGCCACGGCACGCGCGCGTGGAGAAGGAGCCGGCACCCGGCGGGACGACGCCGGGCGGGGCGAGCCCCCGCCCGGGCGCTTCGGACACGGGCGCTTCGGACACAGGCGCCTCGAACACGGAGGCTTCCGACACGGAGGCGTCCGAGGAGACGGCGCTGGACACTCCGTCGGACCGGGCGCCGGGCACTGCGCCGTCCGAAGCGACAGCCTCCGACCTCGCCGCCGGGAACGTCGCGCAGACGGACGCTCCTGCTGCCGCGGTGCCGGTGGTCGGTGAGCCGGCCCTCGCGCCGCCGTCGTCCGCCTGGGCCCCGTATCGCGGGGGTGAGGCGTACCTGCGCCGGATCCTCGCGGGAGAGGCGCCGCGGGCCGTGTGGTCGGCGCTTCCGGGCGTGGGTGTCGACACCGGCTCTCACGCGGACTCTCACGCCAGCTCTCACGCCGGCTCTCC
Organism: Promicromonospora sp. NPDC060204; assembly: GCF_042728455.1. Lineage (NCBI taxonomy): Bacteria > Bacillati > Actinomycetota > Actinomycetes > Micrococcales > Promicromonosporaceae > Promicromonospora > Promicromonospora sp. NPDC060204. Next base: position 15,813 of record NZ_JBHWZO010000136.1, on the reverse strand, counting down.
CGCCGGCTCCAAGGAGACCGGAGCAGCCGCGCGGACCCCGCACTGGGCCGCCGCCGTCGCGCAGGCCGTGCGGGCGTGTACGGCGGGCGGGCGCGGGGTGCTCGTCGTCGTGCCGGACGCGCGGGACGTGGCGCGCGTGACCGCCGCCCTGTCAGACGCCTCGGAGGGCGCCGGGGTCGCCGACGACGACGTGGTGCGGCTGCTGGCCGACGACGGCCCCGCGCCCCGGTACCGGGCGTTCCTGCGGGCGCTGCGGGGCGACGCGCGGGTGGTGGTGGGGACCAGGGCCGCGATGTTCGCGCCGGTCGCCGACCTCGGTCTGGTGGTCCTGTGGGGCGACGGCGAGGAGACGCTGGCCGAGCCGCACGCCCCCTACCCTCACGCGCGCGACGTGCTGGCGCTGCGGGCCGAGCGGGAGGACGCGGCGTTCCTGCTGGGCTCGCCGGGGCGTACCGTGCAGGCGCAGGCGCTGCTCGCCTCGGGCTGGGCGCGGGAGCTCGCCGCGCCCCGGGACGTCCTGCGGGCCCGGGCGCCGCGGGTGCGGGCGCTGACGTCCGTCGAGCTGGCGCGGGACGGCGCCGCCGCCGCGGCCAGGCTCCCGTCCACCGCGTGGCGTGCCGCTCGCGAGGCCCTGGAGCGGGGCCCGGTGCTGGTGCAGGTGCCCCGCTCCGGCTACCTGCCGGTCGTCGCGTGCTCCCGCTGCCGCGTCGCCGCCCGCTGCGCGCACTGCCACGGGCCCCTGGGCCTGCCGCACGCCGACGGCGCCCCGCAGTGCACGTGGTGCGGCCGCCTGGCCGGGGGCTGGCGGTGCGAGGAGTGCGGGTGGACGGGTCTGCGGTCGGTCCGCGTGGGCTCGGCGCGCACCGCCGAGGAGCTCGGCCGCGCGTTCACGGGGGTGCCGGTGCGCCTGTCGGCGGCGTCCGCCCCGGGTGGGGTGCTCGACGCCGTCCCGGCCGCTCCCGCGCTCGTCGTCGCGACCCCCGGCGCCGAGCCCGTCGCGGACGGCGGCTACGCCATTGCGCTCCTGCTCGACGCCGCCGTGATGACCGGCGGCACCGGCCTCGCCGCGGGCACGGAGGCGCTGCACCGCTGGCTCGCGGCGGCGTCGCTGGTTCGTCCCGGGCCCGGGGGGCAGGTGCTGCTCGTGGGCGACGGCGCGCCCGGCCCCACCCAGGCCCTGGTGCGCTGGGACCCGGCCGGCTTCGCGGGGCGGGAGCTCGACGAGCGCGCCGAGCTGCACCTGCCGCCCGCCGTCCGGGTCGCCGCCGTGACGGGCGACCGCACCGCGGTGGAGGCCGTTGTCGGCCGGGTCGGGCTGCGCGAGGACCTGGGCGCGGGCTCGGGCGTGCTCGGCCCCGTCGAGATCGACCCGGAGACCCCCGGGCGGGGACCGGGCGGCCGGGGGACGGGGGCGCCGTCGGGCCGCCGGGGTGGGGGCAGCCGGAGCGGTTCGGGAAACAGCGGCGGTCCGGGAAGCGGCGGCGGCCCCGGAGCCAACAGGGGCCAGGGCGGCGGCGGCGCCGGCTTCCAGGAGCTCGACCTGCCCGTGCGGACCGTGCTGCGGGTACCGCTCGCCCAGGGCGACGAGCTCGCCCGTAGGCTCAAGGCCAGCCTCGCCGTGCGCTCCGCGCGCCGCGAGGGTGGCACCGTCCGTGTACAGCTCGACCCGAAGGAGATGCTGTGACCCCAGCCGACCACCCCTCCGACGAAACCGCTATCGACACCGTCGTCTACGACTTCGGCAACGTGCTCGTCGGGTGGGACCCCTTCGGTCCGTACGAGGGTCGCCCGCGGGCGGAGGTCGAGGCCTTCTTCGAGGCGATCGACTTCGGCTCGATCAACCACGCCGCCGACGCCGGGACGTCCTACGACGTGCTCCTGGAGCGGGTGGGCCGGACCCACCCCGAGCAGGTCGAGGACCTGCGCCGGTACGTGGAGCACTACGAGCTGTCGCTGACGGGACCCATCGAGGGGTCGGCGGAGCTGGTCGCAGAGCTGAAGGGGCTCGGGCTGCGGCTGTACGGGCTGACCAACTGGCAGGCCGAGACGTTCCACAGCGCCGAGCCCGCCGCACCGGCGATCGGGCTGATGGAGGACGTCATCGTGTCCGGCCGCGAGGGCATGGCCAAGCCGGACCGGCGCATCTTCGAGCTGGTGGTGGAGCGGTTCGGGGTGGACCCGTCCCGCGCCATCTTCATCGACGACAAGCAGGTGAACGTGGACGCCGCACGCGGGGTCGGCTTCCACGGCGTCGTGTTCACCGACACCGACGCCCTGCGCAAGGACCTGCGGGCCCTGGGGCTCCCGGTCTCCGGGTAGCGCGCGGCGGGACGCCGACGGCCGGGGCTCAGCCGGCCGGGCTCAGCCGTTCAGGGGGAGCTCGACCGTGCGCTCCCGCGTCGACGCCGCCCGCAGCTCGTCGAGCGTGGATGCGTCGACTGCCGGGTGGGAGTCGGCGGGGTCGTTCGCGGCGATCGCCTCCGCCACCGGCCAGGTGATCGCCGCGCCGTCGTGCACGTCACCCAGGAACGCGTCGTCGAACACGACGACCCACTCCGGCGGCGACCACCGCTCGGGGCCCGCATGCTCGGGGTCCGCATGGTTCAGGAACAGCACGACGTCGTCCAGCGCGAGCAGCTCCTCGGCCACACGGCCACGATCAGCCGTACCGTCGATGCCGACGCGCACCGTGACCGTGCCACCCTCGAGCATCGTCAGGTCACCGAGCGAGTCGACGACCTCGTCGACCGCGAACGTCAGGTCGATCCTCTCCAGGCTCGGGTGTGCGGGTTCGCCGGCCGTCCAGCCGGTGAGCCGGCCGACCGCGACCAGCTCGGACGCGTGCATGCCCCCGGTGTACCCGACGGACGGCAGGGCATCGCTGACCGTCTCCGGGTACCAGGCGTAGTCAGCGGTCGGAGCGGGCCGCGCGAGCACCTCGGCGAATCCTGCGCCGTAGGCGTCCGGGTCGGCGTCCGGGCCAGCGGAGCCCGGGCGTGGTGTGTCTGCCGCGCACCCGGCCAGACATCCTGCGAGTACGACGGCGCAGAACGCCGACGCCACCGGTGTGCGGAGCGGGGAGCGCTGCATCGTGGTCCTCCGAGACGTGCGGAACGCGGTGTGGAACCTGCTGTGGAACGTGCCGTGGAACCCGGTACGGCGTCTGTGTGCCAGGGAGCGCCGTCCTTGCACGCCGCGCTGTGCTCCCGTGCTGTTCTTGCTTCCCGTGCCGCTCTTGCTCCCTGCGCGGCTTTTGCTCCCTGGGGGGATGAGCCGTTCGGCGAGGGGCGAATCACCTCCCCGGGGGTGGGCGGGCGGTGCCACGCTCGCGCCATGACTTCGCCCGCCCCGCCAACGCCGTCCGCCCTGAAGACCCCGACCTCGCTGCTCGCCCGCGCCGTCCGCACCAACCCGCCGCTGGCGATCACCACGCTGCTGACGGCCGTAGTGCTGCTGGTGTGCCTCGTGGGCCTGGTGGCCGACCCGCGTCAGGTGCTCGGCGAGCCCACCTGGCTCAAGCCCACGAAGTTCGCCGTCTCGATCTGCGTGTACAGCCTCACGCTGGTCTGGTTCCTCACCTACGTCCGTGGCCGACGGCGCCTCGTGGTGACCGTCTCCTGGATCGTCGCGGCCGCGCTGCTCGTCGAGCTCGCGCTGATCGTGCTCCAGTCGGCGCGGGGGCTGCGCAGCCACTTCAACGTGAGCACCCCGCTCGACCAGACGGTGTACTTCACCATGGCGGGCGCCATCGCCACGCTCTGGGCCACCAACGTGGTCCTCGCGGTCGTGCTGCTCGCGCAGCGGCTGGACGACCCCGTGCTCGCCTGGGGCCTGCGCGGCGGCCTCGTCGTCGCCGTCGTCGGCATGGCCGTCGCCTTCCTCATGACCGACCCGACCCCCACCCAGCTCGACGCCCTGCGCGCCGGCGGCGACCGAGTGCTGATCGGCGCCCATACCGTGGGCCCGGCCGACGGCGGACCCGGACTGCCCCTGCTCGGCTGGTCCACCGTTGCCGGTGACCTGCGGGCCGCGCACTTCATCGGCATCCACGCCATGCAGGCCCTGCCGCTCGTGGCCTGGCTGCTCGCCGTCGTGCCCGCCGGCTGGCTCACGGTCCGCGACCGCACCCGGCTCGTGCAGGTCGCGGGCCGCGCGGCGCTCGCGGTCGTCCTGCTGCTGGCCTGGCAGGCCCTGCGCGGGCAGCCGCTCACCGGCCCGGACACCCTGACCCTCGCCGTGGCCGCCGCGATCGCGCTCGGGACCCTGACCGCCGCGGCGACCGTGGTGCTCACCGCCCGACGTCGGACCCCACCGAGCGAACCGGCCCGGCAGAGCCCCACACCTGGCGCACACCTAGACTGACCCGGTGCGTCTTCTCTTCGCCGGAACCCCCGAACCAGCCGTCGCCTCCCTGGAGGCCCTGCTCGCCTCGCGTCACGAGGTCGTCGCCGTCCTGACCCGCGCCGACGCGCCGTCGGGCCGCGGCCGCAAGCTCACGCCCAGCCCGGTGCGCGCCCGGGCCGAGGAGGCCGGGATCCGCGTCATCACCGACGTCCCGCGCGGGGACGAGTTCATCGCCCTGCTCGAAGAGCTCCAGGTCGACGCCGCCCCCGTCGTCGCCTACGGCCACATCCTGCGCCCCGCCGTGCTCGCCGTGCCCCGCCTCGGCTGGATCAACCTGCACTTCTCCGTGCTGCCCGCCTGGCGCGGCGCCGCCCCCGTGCAGCGCGCCCTGATCGCCGGCGACGAGGTCACCGGCGCCACCACCTTCCTGCTCGACGAGGGCATGGACACCGGCCCCGTGCTCGGCACGGCCACCGAGACCATCCGCCCCACCGACACCTCCGGCGACCTCCTCGGCCGCCTCGCCGTCTCCGGCGCCGAGCTGCTCGTCGCCACCCTCGACGCCCTCGAGGACGGCACCCTCCAGCCCCAGCCCCAGCCCGCCGACGGCGTCTCCGTCGCCGCCAAGCTCACCACCGACGACGCCCGCGTCGTCTGGACGGACCCGGCGCTCGCGGTCGACCGCCTGGTGCGCGGCTGCACGCCCGCGCCGGGCGCGTGGACCGTGCTCCCGGACGGCTCCCGCCTGGGCCTCGGGCCCGTCTCGCCGCGCCCCGACGTCACCGACCTGAGGGCGGGCGAGGTGCGCGCGCTCAAGCACGAGGTGCTGGTCGGCACGGCGACGCACGCCGTCGCGCTGGGGGAGGTGCGGCCGGTCGGCAAGAAGGCCATGCCCGCGCCCGACTGGGCCCGGGGCGGCGGCCGCGCGCTCGTCGAGGCCGGGCTCGTGCTGGGCGGGACGACGCCGGACGGGACGACGCCGGGCGGGATGACGCCGGACGGGACGGCGGCAGGCACGTCGGCCACCGGTGCGGCGTCGGCCCCGAGCACGACGGGGGCCTCCGCATGAGCGGCTACGACGTCGACCGCGGCGGTGCCGGCGGCAGTGGAAGTGGGAGTGGCAGCGGCGGCGGCCGCCGGGACTTCGGCGACGAGCGCCGCAGCTCCGCGGGCCGGCAGCGCTCCGCGTCGCGGTCCCGGGGCGACCGGTCCCGCACGTCGCAGGCGCCCTCGGAGCGCCGCAAGGGCACCGATCCGGCGCGCATGGCTGCCTTCGACGTGCTGCGCGAGGTCGACGAGTCCGACGCCTACGCGAACCTGGTGCTGCCCCCGCTGCTGCGGGAGCGGCGGATCCGCGGTCGCGACGCCGGCTTCGCGACCGAGCTCACCTACGGCACGCTGCGGATGCGCGGCCGGTACGACTCGATCCTGGCGACGTGCGTCGACCGCCCGCTGTCGGGCCTGGACTCTGCGCTGCTGGACGTGCTGCGGCTCGGCGCGCACCAGCTCCTCGGCATGCGGGTGCCCGGGCACGCCGCGGTCTCGGAGACGGTCGGGCTCGCGCGCAACCGGGTGGGCGCCGGGCCCGCGCAGATGGTGAACGCAGTGCTCCGCCGGGTCTCCGAGCGGCCGCTCGACGAGTGGCTGTCGATCCTGGAGAAGGAGGCGCCGGACGCCCTGAGCGGCCTCGCGACCGCCGAGTCGCACCCGCTGTGGATCGCCCGTGCGCTGCGGGAGGCGCTGGCGGGCAACGGGCGCGGCGTCGACGAGCTCGGTGACCTGCTGGCCGCCGACAATGCCGCCCCGCGCGTCACCCTCGTGGCGCGGCCGGGCCTGGTGGAGACCTCCGACGAGGACGCCTGGGGCGACGTCGACCTGGTCGCCGGCAGGTGGGCGCCGACGGCGCTGCGCCTGGAGGGTTCGGACCCGTCCGGCATCCCCGCGATCCGGTCGGGCCTCGCGGGCGTGCAGGACGAGGGCTCGCAGCTCGTCACCCTGGCACTGGCCGCCGTGCCCGTCGAGGGCGACGACCGGCGCTGGCTGGACCTGTGCGCCGGCCCGGGCGGCAAGGCCGCACTGCTCGGCGCCCTGGCCGCCGAGCGCGGCGCGACCCTGGTCGCGAACGAGGTGGCGCCGCACCGGGCCCGCCTGGTCGCGGGGGCCTTGGCGGCGCTGCCCGACGGCGTGGTCGAGGAGGTGCGCACCGGAGACGGGCGCGAGGTCGGCACGGAGGAGCCCGGCGCCTACGACCGCGTGCTGGTCGACGCGCCGTGCACCGGCCTGGGTGCGCTGCGCCGCCGGCCGGAGAGCCGGTGGCGGCGGACGCCGTCGGACCTGGCGGCCCTCACCGCGCTGCAGCGGGAGCTGCTCGCCTCGGCGCTGGACGCTGTCCGGCCCGGGGGAGTGGTGGCGTACGTGACGTGCTCGCCGCACCTGGCCGAGACGCACCTCGTGGTCGCCGACGTGCTGAAGAAGCGCGCCGACGTCGAGCGGCTGGACACCCCGGCCGCGGTGCGGTCCGCGGTGCGCCCGGGCGCCGACATCCCGCTGGCGGACCGTGACGACGTGCAGCTCTGGCCGCACGTGCACGGGACGGACGCGATGCACCTGACGCTGCTGCGCCGCACGAACTGAGTCCGGTGGCGGTGCGGGATCGAGCTCTGAGCCTGTGCCGCGCGCAGGGACGGACTCAGGATCGGACAGCCGTGGGTCCGGACCTGGTAGCCCGGGCCCGGCGAATCAGTGTCCTGCCGGCCACGGTCACGGCCCCGCCTGCGGCTACCAGGACCGCAACGTAGAGCGCGGCGTACGCCCACGGCCCTTGACCCTCCGGTCCGGCCAGCCGGGCGTTCGCCGGCGCTGCCGGTTCGTACACGACGTCGACGGCGTCACCCTCGAAGAACGCGCCCTCCCGCACCGGTACCTGGGCGCTCTGCAGAGTCCCGTCCTGGACCGGGAACCGGACCTCGAGCTCGCCGCCGTCGTACCAGGTGCTCTTCACGACCGTCGCCTGCGCCTCGACACCCGAGGCGCGCAGTGCCAGTGCGTCGCCGACCGCGGTCACCGTCAGCAGGCCGGCCACCGCCACGCCCAGCGCGGGCGCGAAGATCAGTAGGAGCACGATCCGCGGTGTCCTCCATCTGTCAAGCAGGCCCGAGGCGTGCCCTGTCCGAGCCCGGGCGTCGGGCGAGGTACGGTGATGCCGCGACGTCCGGGCGCGCCGGAACAGCTCCCTCGCTGCGGCGAACCCGCGGGCGAGGGTCACCAGCGCGAGCAGGTCGAGTCCCACGACGAGCAACACCCAGCCGTCCACCATCGGTTCGTCGGCGGCGACGACCCGGCCTGGGGCGTGAGGGTCGTAGATCACGTCGATCCGGTCGTTGAAGCGGAGGTCGCCCGGCGTGCGGCTGAGTGTCGCCTCGAAGTACGGCGGGTCGTCGGGCCTGACGATCACCTTGTCGGGCCCGCGGCGCACCCAGTCGTAGCCGACCACCCAGGCGTCGACCCGCATACCCCGGTCCGCGAGGATCTGCCGGTCCAGGAGATAGTCGAACGTGACGAGCCCCAAGAGGGCCGAGAAGACGAGGGCGGTGCAGAGCGTCAACGCCAGGCTACTGGTGGTCGACGCCCTGAGGGTCCCGAGGCCGAGGTGCACTACGTGTTGCCTGGTGGCTGAGTCGCGCAGGGAGACTAGCGGCGTCCTCCCGTCGCGAGGCCGGGACCCGGCCAGGCGGTCGGGTGAACTTCCTACACGCCCGCAGGCGGCCACACGCCGAGGATCACGGCCATGACCAGGATCGTGACCAGCTCGTGCGCCAGGTTCAGGGTGGTGAGCTGCGGCGGACGGCCCTCGAAGGCGTCGTGGGTGATGAAGCGGGCCGCGGTGAAGCCGACCCAGAGCAGCACGGCCGTCACGACCGACGCCGTGAAGAAGCTCCCCTCGTAGAAGACCCACGAGATGTAGACGGCGCCGGCCAGTACCCACGCCGTCAGGAAGCTGACGATCACCGTCACGACGATGGGCCAGATCCCTGCGGCCCGAGCGGCTTCGGGATCGACCTTCGCCAGCCGCATCCAGCGGGTGCCGAACACGCGGGGGGTGTACCAGACCGAGCCCACGACGAGCGTGGACAGCGTGGCCACGATCACGGCCCAGTAGTTCACGTCGGGGATCATCGGTGCTCCCGGTCGCTCCATGCGGACTGGTTGGGTGGCGAGGTGCGGCGCCAGGATGCGGCGGCGCGTTCGGTGGCCCGGAGAACCGGGCCCTACGCTGGCATCATGGCAGCACTCATCGCCCCCAGCATCCTGTCCGCCGACTTCGCGAACCTCGAGCGCGACCTCGGCCGGATCGCCTCCGCGGACTACGCGCACGTCGACGTCATGGACAACCATTTCGTGCCCAACCTGACGCTGGGGCTGCCGATCTTCGAGCGGCTCGCCAAGGTGTCGCCGATCCCGCTCGACGCCCACCTCATGATCGAGAACCCGGACCGGTGGGCGCCGGCGTTCGCGGAGGCGGGGGCGGCGTCGGTCACCTTCCACGCGGAGGCCGCGCAGGCACCCGTCCGCCTGGCCCGGGAGCTGCACCGGCTCGGCGCGCGCGCCGGGGTGGCGCTGCGTCCGGCCACGCCGGTGGAGCCGTTCCTCGACCTGCTGGCCGAGATCGACATGATCCTCGTGATGACGGTCGAGCCGGGGTTCGGCGGGCAGTCGTTCATCGAGGGCACGCTGCCCAAGATCCGGCGGGCGCGGCAGGCCGTGAGCGAGTCCGGGCTGGACGTGTGGATCCAGGTCGACGGGGGAGTGTCCCGGGACACGATCGAGCGTGCGGCCGACGCCGGCGCGAACGTCTTCGTGGCGGGCTCCGCGGTGTACGGAGCCGAGGACATCCCGGCGGAGATCGCGACGCTCCGCGAGCTGGCGACCAAGCACACCCACTGACCCCGGCCGCCCCCGGCCGACCCGGCCGTTGAGTGCTGGGTATTCGTGCGTTTTCCTGCCTCAGGAGCGCAAATACCCAGCACTCAACGCTCGTCTCTTGGTTGGAAATAGTGTGCCAAGCGCGTTGGGTTGCCCGCACCGGTCCGCGCGCGTCGCACCGCCCCGGTGGGGGAGGGCGGCCCTACTTTCGGCCGGTCGGAAGACCGGTCCGTGGGCCGATGACCTCGCACAGCGAGGCCGGGATGCTCGGTACATGACGACACCCGACGCGGCACCTGACGCAGCATCCGAGGCGGCAGCAGTCCCTGAGACCGCAGCCGGGACCGCATCCCAGACGACGTTCGAGACGCCGTCCAGGCGCGCCCGGCGCCACACCTGGCTCGTTCCTGCGGGACTGCTGCTCCTGTCGGTGATCCCGGCGCTCGGCGGCTCCGCGCGGCTCGCGGAGCTCGCCTCCGACCCGGTGCTGACCGAGGAGAACGCGCGGTTCGTGACCCAGTCGCTGCCCGTCGTCGTGCACATCGTGTGCGTGACCGTCTACAGCATGCTGGGCGCGTTCCAGTTCGTGCCGGCCCTGCGCCGCCGCCGCTGGCACCGGTGGGCCGGGCGGGTGCTCGCCCCGGCTGGCGTCGGCGTCGCCCTGACCGGGCTCTGGATGACGGCGTTCTACGACCTGCCGGTCAAGGACACGGTCGTGGTCAACGGCATGCGCTACCTCGTGGGCACCACCATGCTGGCGGCGATCGCGCTGGGGGTCCGGGCGGCCCTGCGCCGCGACTACGCCACCCACTCCGCGTGGATGACGCGCGCGTACGCGCTGGCCATGGGCGCCGGGACCCAGGGGCTGCTGCTCGGGCCCCTCGTGCTGGTCACGGGGAGCCTGGACCCCGTGACCAACTCGATCGGGCTGACCGCCGGCTGGGTGATCAACATCGCGGTGGCCGAGTGGGTGATCCACCGGCGCCGGCTCCGGGAGCACAGATGACGGGGCGCGTGACGGGAGCGCGTGTGACGCAGACCATGGCCGCACGCGACGCGACCTGTGGCATGCTGGCGAGCAGCAGTACGCACACACGTGCTCCGGGGTCGGTGTAATTCCGAGCCGGCGGTTACAGTCCGCGACCCGCGTCCGTCCGCAAGGACGGGCCGGTTGACCTGGTGGAACTCCAGGACCGACGGTGAAAGTCCGGATGGGAGGAAGCACGTGCGGCGGAGCCGTCCCCTGGGGCGTGCTACGTCGTGACGTCGTGCGCGCGAGCAGGGCCTTCGGGCTCCTGACTCGCGTACCCGTCGTCCAGCCCCGGAGCGCCGACGCTCGGGGAGGACGGCATGAATCAGGCACCGATCGGACCGGACGGTCTCCAGGCCGCGATGCGCCGCGCCCTCGCGCTGGCGCGGCTGGGCCCGGCGTACGGGCCCAACCCGCGCGTCGGCTGTGTGCTCCTGGACCCCGACGGCGGCACCGTCGCGGAGGGTTACCACCGCGGCGCCGGCACCCCGCACGCCGAGGCCGCCGCCCTGGCGGACGCCCGGTCCCGCGGTGTGGACCCGCGCGGCACGACGGCGGTCGTGACCCTGGAGCCCTGCGCGCACCACGGCCGCACCGGCCCCTGCGCGGACGCCCTGATCGATGCGGGCGTCGCCGCGGTGCACGTGGCGGTCGGGGACCCGAACCCCGTCGCGACGGGCGGCGCGACCAGGCTCCGGGACGCGGGCGTCCCGGTGTCCGTCGGCCTCCTCTCCGACGACGGCGAGGAGCTGCTGCGCCCCTGGCTGCACGCCGTCCGCACCGGCCGTCCCTACGTGACCCTCAAGCTCGCCACCAGTCTGGACGGCCGGGTCGCCGCCGTGGACGGGACCAGCCGCTGGATCACCGGCGACCGGGCCCGCGCGCACGCCCACACGGTCCGCGCGCAGGTCGACGCGATCGCCGTCGGCTCGGGCACCGCCCTCGTCGACGACCCGTCGCTGACCGCCCGCCGGGCCGACGGCAGCCTCTTCGAGCACCAGCCGCTCCGCGTGGTCCTCGGCCGTCGCGAGGTGCCCGACGACGCCCGCCTGCGCGGGCCCGGCGGTCCGCTGCTGCACCTGCCCACCCACGACCTCGACGCCGCGCTGCGCGAGCTCGGCGGCCGGGAGGTGCGCCACCTGCTCGTGGAGGGCGGCCCCACGCTGGCCACGGCGCTGCTGGCCGCGGACCTCGTCGACGAGCTGCACGCCCACGTCGCCCCGGTGCTGCTCGGCGCGGGCGCCACCGCCGTCGGCGACCTCGGCGTGACCACGATCGGCGAGGCCGCGCGCTTCGCGACCGACGACGTGACCCGGCTCGGCGACGACGTGCTGCTGGTCGCGCGCCGGCTCAAGCCTGCTGAGGCCCAGCCCCCGCAAGACCAGTCCGCTGAAGACAACACCGCAGCAGACAACACCGCAGCAGACCACACCGCGGCAGACAACACCGCAGCAGACAACACCGCAGCAGACCACACCGCAGCCCTTTCCGCTCAGGACGGCCGCCCCGGCCGGCGCACCCAGGAGGAGATCTGATGTTCACCGGAATCGTCGAGGAGCTCGGCTCCGTCGTCGCGCTCGTCCGCCCCGACGGCCCGGCCGGCGCCGACGCCACGTCCGGCACGGACGCCGTCGCGCCCGACGCCGTCCTGACCGTCGCGGGGCCGCTCGCCACGTCCGACGCCCGTCCCGGCGACTCGATCGCCGTCGACGGCGTGTGCCTGACCGTCACCTCCGTGGCCGACGGCGCGTTCGTGGCCGAGGTGATGCCCGAGACGCTGCGGCGGACGTCGCTCGGCGGCCTGGTGCCCGGCGCCCGGGTCAACCTGGAGCGGGCGCTGCCGGCGAACGGCCGCCTGGGTGGGCACGTGGTCCAGGGGCACGTGGACGGCGTGGCCGTGCTCGTGCGGCGCACGCCCGGCCCGCGCTGGGACGACCTGGAGTTCTCCGCCCCCGCCGCCCTGACCCGGTACGTCGCGGAGAAGGGCTCCGTGGCGCTGTCGGGGGTCTCGCTCACGGTGACGTGGGTGTCGGACGACGGGTTCGGCGTCTCGCTCATCCCGACCACGCTCGCCGCCACCACGCTGGGCCGGCTGGTCCCGGGGGACTCCGTCAACGTGGAGGTCGACGTGCTCGCGAAGTACGTCGAACGCCTCATGGCGAACGGGATCGCGCGATGACCGGCGTGCGGGCGGCGGACCGCGCGGCCACGGAAGCGGATGCCGCGGACGCGCTTGGCACGACCGCTGCGACCACAGAGGCTGTGACCACGGGACTCGTGGAGCGCGCTCTCGCCGAGCTTGCTGCCGGGCGGCCCGTGCTGGTCGCGGACGACGCCGGCCGGGAGAACGAGGTGGACGCCGTGCTGGCCGCCGGCGTCGCGACGGCGGAGTGGGTGGCGTGGACCGTGCGGCACTCGTCGGGCTATCTCTGCGCGCCCATGCCGGCGCACCGGGCCGACGCCCTGGAGCTCCCGCTGATGGTGGAGCGCAGCGAGGACCCGCGCGGCACGGCCTACACGGTGTCGGTCGACGCCGTGGGGGTGTCGACGGGCATCTCCGCCGCGGACCGGGCGCTGACGCTGCGGGTCCTCGGTGACCCGGGTTCGGGCGCGCGCGACCTGATCCGGCCCGGGCACGTGCTGCCGCTGCGGGCCCGCCCCGGCGGTGTGCTGGAGCGGGCGGGGCACACCGAGGCCGCGGTGGACCTGGTGCGGCTGGCGGGCAGGACGACGGATGCGGGTCCCGACCTCGGCGAGGTGGGCGCCATCGCCGAGCTGGTCCGGGACGACGGCGCCATGATGCGCCTGCCCGAGGCGCAGGCGCTGGCGCGGGAGTACGGGCTCGTGGTGCTGACGGTCGCCGACCTGGTCGCGTGGCGGCGGGAGCACGATGTTCCGTCGGCCGCGGCCGCGGAGCTCGGCACCGCGGAGCCGCGCACGCCGATCTCAGGTGTTCCGGGTGGCGGACGTCGCACGGACCCCTGGGTGGAACGGGTCGCGGAGGCCGCCCTGCCGACCCAGTACGGCGACTTCCGGGTGGTGGCGTACCGCGACCTGCGTTCGGGCGCGGAGCACCTGGCCCTGATGCCGGTGGCCCCGGCTGCGGCTACGGCGACTGCGGCCCCGCTGGTGCGGGTGCACTCCGAGTGCCTCACGGGCGACGGCCTGGGCTCCCTGCGCTGCGACTGCGGCCCGCAGCTCGAGGCCTCGCTGCGGGCGGTGGCCGCCGAGGGCGGCGCCGTCGTGTACCTGCGCGGGCACGAGGGCCGCGGGATCGGTCTCGCGGCCAAGATCCAGGCGTACGCGCTGCAGGACGCCGGGCTGGACACCGTGGAGGCCAACGTCGAGCTCGGGCTGCCGGTGGACGCGCGCGAGTACGGCGCGGCGTCGGCGATCCTCGCGGACCTCGGCCTGGACGGGGTGACTCTCCTGACCAACAACCCGGAGAAGGTGACGGGCCTGCGCGCGGCGGGCACGGACGTCGTCGGGCGGCGCGGGCTGGTGGTGGGGCACGGCGTGCACAACCACCGCTACCTGGAGACCAAGCGGCTGGTGATGGGGCACTACACGAACGACCATGCGGGCCAGAGCGAGCGCCAGTACGAGAACGAGCACCAGAACCAGAACGAGGACCAGAGCGAGCACGAGCACGAAGGAGCATGCGCATGAGCGGGGCAGGAGCACCGAAGGTGACGGTCGACGGTACGGGGCTGCGGGTCGTGGTGATCGCGGCGAGCTGGCACGAGCAGGTGATGGACGGCCTGCTGGCCGGCGCGCGGCGAGCCCTGGCGGCGTCGGGCGCCGAGTGGACGGAGCTGCGGGTTCCCGGCTCGTTCGAGCTGCCGGTGGCCGCGGCGCGGGCGGCCGGCGTGGGCGGGGGACCGGCCGCGGACGCCGTCGTCGCGCTGGGCGTCGTGATCCGCGGGGGAACGCCGCACTTCGAGTACGTGTGCTCGGCGGCGACGTCGGGCCTGACGGACGTGAGCGTGCGCACCGGGGTGCCGGTCGGTTTCGGTGTGCTGACGTGCGACACCGAGCAGCAGGCGCTGGACCGCGCCGGTCTGGAGGGGTCGAGCGAGGACAAGGGCGCGGAGGCCGTGGAGGCGGCGATCGCGACGGCGGTGACGCTGCGGAGCCTCGCGGGCACCGCGGTCTGACTTCGGCTGGCCGGCTGGGCTGACGCGGCCGGCTTGACGTGCGTGGGCGCCGTCCGAACCCCTCGGACGGCGCCCACATCTCTTTCGATACCTGTGGTCTCCCGAGATTAATGGTGTGCCAAGCGCCTAAAGACCACCCGAGACCGGGTAAGACGACTCACCACCCGGCCACAAGAAAGAGCCTGGAAAAACGGGGCGCGCGAAAGAGTGGGCGCGCTCGGCACATTGACCGGGCATGAGGACATCACGCGCCCGGCGCGCAGCGGCGGTACTGGTGACGACGGCTCTGACGGGAGCGATGGCGGGCGGCCTGGTGGGCTGTGCCGATCCCGGACAAGCCGGCGGCTCGCCGGCCCCGGCTGAGGGAACAGCTGAGGGAGCCGCCGGGGGAGCCGCCGGGGGAGTGTCGGAGGAAGCACCCGAGGAGACCTCCGACGACCTGCTCGAAGGGTTGCCCGGGGGCGGCGTGGCGTGCGTCGACTGGGTGCGCTTCCTCGATCCGGTCGAGGCTGCTTCCGACGCCGGCGCGGTGTTGCTCGGCACCGTGGTGGAGCGGGACGGCACGGCGCGGGTGTTCGGCGTGGAGGCGCACCGCTGGCTGTTCCAGGTGGACGAGGTGCTGGAGCGGCCCGCCCCCGGCGACTCGGGCGTGCACCCGGGCGCGGAGCCGCCGCCCGAGCTCGAGGTCTCGGCGGGGGAGCAGATCTCGATCGTCTCGACGCCGGAGACGTGCGGGGGAGCGGACAACCCGTATCCCGGCGGCGACCCGCTCGACCCGGCCACGCACAGTGGTACCGACAGTGGCACAGGCGGCGGCACGGGCAGCGTGATCGTGCTGCTGTCCGGCTCCACGGACGACGGGTCGACGGGCGAGCCGGTGGGCTTCCAGCTCCTCACGCCGTACCAGGGGGTCGTGGTCCCGGAGGCCGACGGATCGCTGCCGGCGGAGTGGCCGACGACCCCGTGAGCGGTCCCGCGCGTGTCCTTCGGCGTGGCGCGCCGAACGAGAGTCTGGCCACAACGTGGGACGGCAAGGGGTAGTGCCCCCCTCGCCCGACTAGGCTGGGCAGGTGAAGACCTTCGAGACCCTGTTCGCCGAGCTGACCGAGAAGGCCGAGACCCGTCCCGCGGGTTCGGGCACCGTGGCCCAGCTGGATGCGGGAGTCCATGCGATCGGCAAGAAGGTCGTGGAGGAGGCCGCAGAGGTCTGGATGGCGGCCGAGTACCAGTCGGACAGCGAGACCGCGGAAGAGATCTCGCAGCTCCTGTACCACCTGCAGGTCCTGATGGTCGCCAAGGGACTGACCCTCGAGGACGTGTACACGCATCTGTGACCCGGCCCCGGGAGGGCTCGACCAC